>JBAQND010000276.1:0-2570 GCA_049303455.1 Thiobacillus sp. | reverse complement strand
GCACACGGTGGCTGGGCCATGTCCGCAGGGTGGCGTCGCGTGTCAATATGTGTCGGAGTGTGTCTGCCCGACAGGCTGCTTTGTCGTGAATCAGAAATAGCGGGACAAATAAAACGGATGGATTTTTTCGCGGGGCAAGGCGCGGGGAGGCGACATGGCGGGCTCTATGGCAACGACGAGCAACGCCGCCATGCGGAAAAAGACGCCGTTTTATGTTTCGGTATTTCTGATTCACGACACTAGGATGATTCAAAAGTACATATCCAATCATTACATGATGCGGGCGAGCAAATCCGATCCCTGCCGGGCCGCCGTATTGAGGCTTGGGACGTACCCATGATGGAGGGTGCATCGCCCCGCATTCTGGTGGTGGACGATGATCCAGGCATGCGGACCTTGCTGGAGGCCTATCTGGGCGACAGCGGGTTTGCGGTGGAAGGTGTGGTGGACGGGGCGGTGGACGGGGCGGCCATGTGGCAGGCGCCGCGCCTGCGCAGCCAGTCGACGTGCCCATCCTCATGCTGTCGGCGCGCGGCGAGGAAATCGACCGTGTGGCGGGGCTGGAAATGGGGGCCGACGACTACCTGGCCAAACCGTTCAGCCCGCGTGAATTGCTGGCCCGCCCGCGTGCGCTGCTGCGGCGCAGTCGGGGCAGCCCGAGCCGGCCTCGCAGGCCGCCCTCCCTGCTTTTGGCCCTTTTCAGCTCGATGCGGCCAGCCACCGGCTCACCAAGGACGGCGTCGAGGTGAAGCTGTCGACTGCCGAGTTTGCCCTGCAGCGCACCTTCTCATCGTACATCCGCTGCGGGTCATGTCGCGCGACACCCTGATCGACATGCTGAAGGGCTACGAACGCGATCCGTTCGACCGCAGCGTCGACACCCGCGTCACCCGGCTGCGGCGCAAGATTGAACCCAATCCCGGCGAACCGGTTTACATCCGCACCGTGCGCGGCGAGGGCTATTTGTTCAATCCGCGCGGCGGCGAGGCGTGAGGCCGTCGTCGCGCCTGAGCCTGACGCAGCAGAATGCCCTGCTGCTGGTGATGTTCTTCATCGCGTTCGAACTGGTGACGGCGGCCGCCACCGCCTATTTCCTCATGTTGCCGATGGCGCGGCGGTCGGCGGCTGACCTGGCCGGTTTGATGACCCTGTCGGCGCAGACCTGGAGCGAACTGCCGCCGGTCACCCGTCCCGCTTTCGAAATCGAACTGGCGCGTTCGCATGCGCTGGCGCTGCGCGCCGAGCCCCCACAGGACGCCGAACCGCCGTCGTGGCGCGAGCCCTACCTGAACTTCCTGGTGGCCTCCTTGAGCGCACGGGTGGGTGCGCCGGTGGTCGCCTCGCGCGAGGAAATTCAGGGCAATGAATGGTTCTGGGTGTCGCTGCCTGCAGGCGACGGACGCCTCTCGGTGGGGCTCCCCCAGAGCCGGCTCGGCCCGCGCCCGATTCATGCCCTGCTTGCCTCGCTGGCCGGTGGGGTGCTGCTGACCCTGCTCGCGGCCTGGTGGCTGGCAGCCGCACCATGCGCCCGCTGCAGTTGCTGCAGCAGGCAGTGACCTCGCTGGGACGTGGGCAGACGCCGCAGCGCCTGCCCGAAACCGGCCCACGCGAAATCGCCGCCCTGAGCCACCGCTTCAACGAGATGGCGAAGCAGGTGGAAGACCTGCTGGCCGCCCGCACCGTGCTGCTGGCCGGCGTGTCACACGACCTGCGCACGCCGCTGGCACGGTTGCGGCTGGCGGTGGAAATGCGGGTGCGCAAGCCAAGCCCGGAACTGGCGGCGCAGGTTGAGGGCGACATCGAGGCGATGGACCGTCTGATCGGGGACGTGCTGACGCTGGCGCGCGGCCTGGGTCACGAAGCGGCCGAGCGGGTGGCACTGCCCGAACTGCTGGCTGACCTGGTGCGCGCCACCCCCGGCGCGGCCGACCGGGTGCAGATCGAGACGGCCGATATCACGCTCGAGGTGGCCGCCGGCGCGCTGCGCCGCATTCTCGCCAACCTGCTGGAGAACGCATTGCGCTATGGCGGCGGCCAGCCTGTGACCCTGCATGCCGAGATCGTCGACGGCGGCTGCCGCATCGGTGCGCTCGACCGCGGCCCGGGGATTCCGCCGGCAGAGATGGAAACGGTATTCCGTCCGTTTTACCGGCTGGAAGCCTCGCGCAGCGTCACCACCGGCGGTTCCGGACTGGGGCTGGCGATCGTGCGTCAGCCGGCAGCGGCGCAGGGCTGGCAGGTGTCACTGCAGGCACGCACCGAAGGCGGCCTGGCGGCCTGGCTGGAGATTCCATCGCAGCAGGCGGGACAGGCAGGTTGAGGGATGCTTCTTCTTGAAATGAAAGCCTTATCGAATTAGAATTGCGGGCTGTCCGAAATGGTTCGGACAAATTCGCACACCTGTCATTAACATTAAAGGGTGGCGGCGCGTTCAGTAAAGCCAACGCGCGGCTGCTGACGGGTGGAGGCTCAACCCTTTAGGAGATTTACATGTCTGTCACCATGCGTCAAATGCTGGAAGCCGGCGTCCACTTCGGACACCAGACCCGCTTCTGGAACCCCAAGATGGC
>JBAQND010000275.1:0-50327 GCA_049303455.1 Thiobacillus sp. | reverse complement strand
TTGACCGCATTCTCCGATGTACCGAAGAAACGCTTGATCCGAAGATGCTGCTTGATCCATTTGAAGAACAGTTCCACCTGCCAGCGGTTCTTGTAGAGCGCGCAAATGGTGGCGGCTGGCAATGTCACCTGGTTGGTGAGGAAGACCAGCGTCTTGCCGGTCTCGGGATCCTTGAAGCGAACACGGCGCAGAAACACGGCGCAGATGTGCGGGGTAGTCCTGCTTCGTATAAAAGCCGTCGAGCTCAATCGTCTGATCGCAAATGATGCCGGTCGCGGCGTGAGCGCGATGCCTTCTATGTCGCCGTGTCGCCGTATTCATTTAACATAATATACATTATGCGAAGTCTGACAGAAAAGTCGGAAAGAATTGCCCATGGTGTGACTACCAGCCCGAACCAACTGAGACGCCGCACCCGACGCCACCACCCTGCCGCACTTCCGCCACCTGCTCGAACGCCATCAGCTCACCGAATCCCTCTTCAACACCATCAACGCCCACCTGGCCGAGAAAGGCTTGTTTCTACGCGAAGGCACCATCGTCGATGCCACCCTTATCGCTGCGCCGCCCTCGACCAAGAACCAGGCGGGCGAGCGCGACCCGGACATGCATCAGAGCAAGAAAGGCAACCAGTGGTACTTGTGCCCTCTGGGTGCTTCGGCATGAAGGCGCACATTGGTGTAGATGCGCACTCCGGTCTGGTGCATACCGTCATCGGCACTGCGGGGCATGTCAGCGACATCAGTCAGGCGCACGCGCTGCTACACGGCGAAGAAACCGTGGCGTTCGGGGATGCGGGATATCAAGGAGTCGAGAAGCGTGAAGAGCATCTGGAGACCCCTGTCGATTGGCATGTCGCGATGCGTCCAGGCAAACGGCGTGCACTGGACAAATCAGCGGAAGGCGAGGCGCAGGAATGGCTGGAGCAGACCAAGGCCAGTATCCGTGCCAAAGTCGAGCATCCGTTTCACGTAGTGAAGAATCTGTTTCGTCATCGCAAGACGCGCTATCGGGGACTGGCCAAAAACGCGGCGCAGTTGTTCTCGCTGTTTGGCTTGGCGAATCTGGTGATGGCGCGCCGATGGTTACTCAACCCACAGGGGCAAGTTGCGTCCTGAAAATGGGAAATGAGCAGAAACCCCCTCAAAACGCACCGCGCTGATCGGGAATCAGGCCATTCGGGCGCCTGGTACGCAAAAAAACCGATTAATTCTTCGGGTGGGTTGTTCAGCGCTTCCCTAGAGTTTAGAGTTTGCGCATCTCGCGCTTAGTGGCAATGGGGGCAAAGTAGCAGCTTGCTGGTTGTTTGAGGGTCCGCGAATTGCTGCGGGAACTCATATGTCTGCCAAGGGCATGACGCTTGCGACCCCTGAAGGCTAGACATACGAAGATTCACTCAGCGCCAATTTCAAATTTGTTGAAAATTAGAACCGATCGAAACGGGGCAGCTAAACCGCTTTAGAGTCGAATGCTGCCACTAGACTGCTAAAAACCGCATAGCAGACAAAATTGGCCCGGAAAGCCGCCGGCAGCTTGGCCGAGGAACGGCCATTCGCCGCCGCCACTCTGGCAGACCGCTTCGGCCGCATACGGCCGCTCCCGAACCCGATGCCACCCCAGGCCAGCACCGCAGCACAGTCATCGATGAACAGGTGAAGCGGCGCGCTCGTAGAAAGCAGGCGCGGAAAGAGTGTTGTGGTCGGTAGACAGAGTAACGCGCAGCCGCCCATGCTGCCGACACTACTGCGGCATGGGGCCTGGTCATTTCAACAGCGTGGCCATGTCGTCGAGACCGGCAGGACCGATCCCGGACGGGCAGCCGCGTCAGACGGCAACGGCCATCTTTTCCACCTGCTCTGCGCCGGCCAGCAGCGCGACAAACTCATCCAGCGGCATGTCGATGCGCTGGATGTTCTGCTCTTCCAGGAAGCGCGCTTCGTTGCGGCTGAGTTCGCCCGGCAGCACGGCCCAGTGCGTGTCGGAAGAGCGCTTCATGATCTGGCGTGCGAAGGTACGCTCCAGCTGGGTGCGGAAGCGGCATCCGAGGAAGAGGAAATGCCGGCCCGTGCGCAACTCCTTCACGACGGCCGGGATCGGGGTCTGGATGTCGATCTCGGTGAGCACTTCGACGAAATCGGTGTCGGACACAAGAAAGTTTTTGGACGGTGAAATCGAACCCATGGGCTTGTAGAGCAGGGTGTCCCAGGTGTCGGCCTCGAAGGGGTCGGCCTGCATGCCGTTGGGCCGGAAGTAATGCACCCAGGTGCCGAAATGCTCGGACTGGCTCACGCCTTGCAGCTGCCCCCACAGGTTGCGCGACTGCAGCGCGGTGGCCATGGCGTTGTCGTACCAGGCGTCGACGATCAGCAAGGGCTTGCGCACGATGCTCGCCAGGTATTCATGCAGGACGGTGGGCGGCACCTCGGGGGCAAAGGCTTCCGCCATGTGCCCCACCAGGGTTTTGCGATGCTTGAAGTTCTCGATGTACTGCGCGGTGGCGGTGAGGTTGCCGCGTATCTTGAACGGCACGCTCGATTTCGCCACCAGATGCTGCACCAGCGCCTCGGGAGAATTGGGAACCGGGCTGCCGCCCGGAATCAGATCGAGCACCCCCGGCCCCAGATAGGGGACGATGCCGCCCACTTCCAGGTGCGCAATGATTTCGTTCAGCAGGGTGTCGGTCTTTTTCATGATGGTTTCTCCTCAGGCCGCCGACGATTTCAGCTGGTCGACCTGCTGCTTCGGGAGGCGGAACAGGGCGCGTCCGCCGGACAGGGTCTCGTAGTGATCGGTGGTGGAACTGGCGAGCAGGTTGAACCACTGCTGCGTGCTCAGCTCACTGGGGCATTCGCTGATCTTCACCACCGTTCCGTCGGGGGCAAAGCGCACATGAATCATCATTTCTTCGTTTTCCATGGTGTGACTCCTTGAATGAATTAAATAGCCCGGACAACAGTCAGGTCAGTCCAGCAATTCCACCGTCACGTTCTCGCTGCCCAGTTTTGCCTGGCAGGCCAGGCGCGAGTTCGAGCTGACGCCGACGATGGCATCGAGTCTTTCATTCTCGGCGCGCTGGGTTTTGGACAGGGTCTTGCGGCCTTCGACGACGAAGATATGGCAGGAGCCGCATTCGGCCTTGCCTTCGCACTTGTGCGGCATCTTCACGCCGGCCGCGAGCACGGCTTCGAGGATGCTCATGCCCTCGGTGGAGGGGACGGTCTTGCCAGAGGGATTGATGGTTAACGTTGGCATTGCATTGCTCCTTGGGTGTTTGCTGAGTCGGATGTAAGTCATGGGCATATCGATCAATCTACTGCGCGGCCTTGCGGGTGCTCGCTGCGATTCCTGAAGCTGCCCACATGATTAGTAGATCGCCGCGCCCGCACCGATGTTGATCGAGGCGTCCTTGGCGGTCTGCACGATGAAGCCCACCTGGGCTTCGTTCACATGCGCGTGAAAAGGCAACGCAATGATGCGATCGGCCACTTTTTCCGTGACCTTGAAATCGCCCTTGCGATAGCCCAGTTGGGTATAAAACGCCTGCAGATGCTGCGGCTGGCAGTACGCCGCGCTCTCGATCTTCTCGGTGTGCAGGTCGTTGACGATGGCATCGCGGCTGCTTTTGGAAAAGCGCGTGCCGAGATGCACCAGATAGAGAAACCAGTGCACTTCGGTCACATCCGGCCCAATGTAGGGGTCTTTGATGCCTTCGAACGATTTGACGAAGTCGTAGTAAATCTGCTCGACGTTCTTGCGCCGGTCGAGGATCTGGTCGATGCGCTGCAGCTGGGTCAATCCCAGCGCCGCCGACAGCTCGCTCATGCCGGCCTGATACGGCACATTGCCGCCGATCACCACGGAGAATCGCTCGTCGATCTTGCGGGTGCGCTGATAGCGAAGCTTGCTCGCCAGTTCGGCGTCGTCGGTCACCACCATGCCGCCTTCGCCGCAGGTGAGTGCGCTCGGCTGGGAAAAATCGAACACGGCGCAGTCGCCAAAACCGCCGACCCGCCGCCCCTGGTAAGTCGAGCCGATCGCTTCGGTGGAATCCTCGATCAGCCGCAGGCCATGGTTGGTGGCGATTTCACGCAGCGCCTCCCAGGGGGCGGGATGGCCGTTGGTGTTGCCCGCCAGGATGGCGCGGGTGTGCGGCGTGATCTGCGCCACGACCTTGTCCGGCGCCAGGGTGCCCGACCAGTACTCGATGTCGGCGAACACGGGCGTGGCGCCGGCCAGCGCGATGGCATGGGCGACCTGATGCCAGCTGTAGGGCGAAGCGATGACCTCATCCCCCGGGCCGATGCCCATGGCCTTCAATGCCATCAGCAGCCCGAGGGTGCCGCTGGCCGTTGCCACGCCGTGCCGGCGGTCGGTGTACGCGGCAAAAGCGGATTCGAAGTCGGCGACCAGCGGCCCCTGGCTCAGGCGCGGCGAGGTGAGCGCGTCGCGCACCGCATCCAGTTCAAGCTGACTGATGTCGGGGTCGGAGAGGGGAATCCAGCCTTCGCTCATGATGTTTCCTTAATTGCGTGCAGCCACAACGATGCCGGTGGCGGCATTCGGGTCGCGGGTGATGTGCCAGCAGTGGTCGCGCCCGTCCACCAGATAGAGGTTGAACCCCGGGTATTCGCGGAATGCCTGTTCGTCGCGCATATCGAACGCGTCACAGCGGGTCAGCGACAGGCCCGGGAAGCTGCCGCGAAAATCCGGTAGTGGATTGCTGCCGGCGGCAGGTGCCGTCAGCAATCCATCGATACGCCCAAGATCGTCTTGCGTAATCATCTTCACTCTCCCAGCCGACGCGCTTCCACGGTGCACGGCAAGACCGTCTCCGGACCCATTTCCGGCAGTTCCAGACGCCAGCCGTTGGCCAGCGTGACGACGCCGCCCCACATGTCGGCCTGATCCATCGAGACGATGGGCTCTTCCAGGTCCTTCTTCGGTATGTAGGCGGACAAGATTCCCTTGGCGTCTTTTCTGAGCATCACTTTCATGGTGTTTCCTTGTTGGCGTGTTGGTTAAGTGAGTGCTTCAAGCCGCCTCGGCGGTCATGCGTTTCAAAATTGCAGCCAATGCATCGATCACGTGGTCGATTTCGGCTTCGGTCGTATACCGGCTCAGGGAAAAGCGGACCGTCGCCAGCGCTTCCGCCTCGGAGAGCCCCATCGCGCTCAGCACATGCGACGGCTCGGTGCCGCCGGCGGTGCAGGCCGCGCCGGACGAGGCGCAGATGCCGTTCTTGTCCAGCTTGTCGAGGATGGCCTCTGCCGCCAGTTCGCCAAAGCGCACGCTGCTGGTATTGCTGACCCGCAATGCCATGCCGCCATTGATGCGGGCGCAGGGGATGCGCATCAGCACACCTGATTCGAAGCGGTCCCGCAGGGCGGACATCGCCACGGCTTTGGCGTCCAGCGCCTGCGCTGCGAGGTCGCAGGCCACGCCCATGCCGACGATGGCGGGGACGTTCTCGGTGCCGCCGCGGCGGCCGCGCTCCTGATGGCCGAACAGCATGGGCTGCAGCTTCAGGCCTTTGCGCACGAACAGGGCTCCCACCCCCTTGGGCGCGTGGAACTTGTGCGCGGCGAGGGAAAGCAGGTCGACCGGCACCTGCGTCAGGTCGAGCGGGGTCTTGCCTGCCGCCTGCACCGCATCGGTGTGAAACAGCACCCCGCGGGAGCGGGCAATCTGCGCGGCTTCCGCGATCGGAAACAGCACGCCGGTTTCGTTGTTGGCCCACATCAGCGATACCAGCGCGGTGTCCGGCGTGATCGCCTGTTCAAGCGCCGCGAGATCGAGCATTCCGTCCTGATCGACCGGCAAGCGCGTGACGCGGAGGCCGGTCGCTTCCAGATGCGCCAGCAAATCCAGGGTGGACGGATGTTCCACCGCGCTGACCACCACATGAAGCTTGCCCGGACGTGCCGCCAGCGCGCCCGCGATCGCCAGGTGATTGGCTTCCGTGCCGCTGGCGGTGAACACGATCTCGGCAGGGGCCGCATTCAGCAGCCGCGCCACCGATGCGCGGGCCTGCATCACCTGCGCCTTGGCACGCTCGCCGACGGCATGCTTGCTGGACGGGTTGCCGTAGCTGTCGCGCAGGCAGGCCAGCACCGGTTCCACGCACTCGGGCGCCAGCGCCGTGGTGGCGTTGTTGTCCAGATAAATGTTGATGTCCGTCATTGCCAAAAGCTCCGATCCGGGTCCCGATTCAAAAATTGCAGCAGCGCGTTCAAGGCGCTGAACTCTTCGTAAAACCGCCACTCGCGCTGCGCATGATCCTTGCGGTACAAGCGCCACGCCCGCGAATCGGCTACATATTCCAGCCGTGCGATATCGACCACCCCGCCGGCCTTGTCGACATTGCGCGAGCAACAGGGACTCTGAATCCGGTAGCCGGCCTCGTCCGCCTGCACTTCCGGGCTGACGTAGCGGTAGCGCACCCGTGCGGCCAGCGCCCGCTCGATGCGCTTTCGGTCCACATCGTTCGGGTGCATGCAACCTGGCTGTCTTGCCGCTTCGCCCACCTTCAGCTCCTCATGCTCATGCCGGCGCGATTTCTTCCTCAAGACACCCCACCACGCCGCCTTCCAGGAATTCAACCAGGTAGACCGGCAAATCAAGTTCCTCGTGGTAGCCCACATTGATGATTTCCCCCAGCGTGCCGTTGCTCACCAGCAAGGCATCCGGCTCGCGATCCGGGTAGCTGCCGTCGTTGATCAGATCGGTCGTCGCCAGGATGCGCTGGCCCCATTGATATTTCGCTTCGCGTTGTTCGATCATGCCGACACCTCCGAAAGATCGGCCGGCTGAGTCCCGGCATCCGCTGTCGCGGCTGCGGGAACGGCATCGGTGGTGGCTTCCAGCTCCTTGCCGCGCATGCCGACCCGGTTGCCGCTCTCGATGAACTCGGTGCCGTAGATATAGAACTGCTGGAGGAACGTGCCGATGCTGGTGACGTAGCCGATTTCGCCTTTTTTCACCAGGATTTCACCAATGTCCTTGCCGGCATAGGTGCCGTCATTCCGCACCACCTTGAGTGACTTCACCTTCTGCCCGTATTCGAATATCGGCTGGGCGGTGAGCTCCACGATGTCGCTATCTCGACTGATCTTGGCCATTTTCCGACTCCTGAAAATTGATCACTAAAATGGCAGGCACGCCTGCTTCTGCGTCACCAGCCGACTGATGCCGGCGCCACCCCCGCCGAGGCGCTGGCGGGCGATGTTCCGCACGAGCTCATCCTCGTCGTTCGCCAGCCGCTTCACGTGGTCCAGCTCGGCCCGGCTGGCCACTTCGTGGCGCACCCGCCAGTCCGGGTCGTCCAGCAGCAGATGCAGCTGCCCCGGCTTCATCCGCCTGGCCACTTCGCAGCGAACGCCGGCATCCGCGTCCTTGGCCATGCCCGGCAGCCAGGCATCGCCGATCCGGCTTGCCACCATGTGACGAACCTCGGAATCCACGTCCCGCATCATCCTGGTCAGGAGGGTTTCCGGGAGGCGCCGCGCCACCACCTGCCGCACGTAGTAATCCGGGTCGCCGATCATGCCGACCAGATCGTGGGGGTCGAGGCGCGACGCCACCCGGATCCTCACTTCGCGGTGCGGGTCGCACACCAGGGTCAGCAGCTGTTTGGGGGGCAGCCTGAGCGCCGCGCTCCAGCGCACGGTCTCGTCCGGGTCCAGGATCAGCTGCGGCAGCTGAAACACATCCACGTATTTGGCCGCCACCGCGCGCACTTCGAAATAGGGATGCGTCAGGTAGTCCCCGGCCAGCGCAGGATTCCAGAAAAAGAACCGGTCGATGCGCTTGGCGTAGCGGTCGTGCACGCAGGCAAGGCCGGGGCGGCAGCGTTCCTGTTCGAGCAGGCCCTGGCGGGAACAGCCCGCGCAATCCACCTCGCAGCCTTGCCAGTCGACGGGTGGGCCCAGTTCGTTTAGGCTCGGCTCACTCATCCTCGTCCTCCTGCCCGTGGCGGGCCAGCACCTGGAGCAGCACCGTGGCGTTCAGCTTGTCGCTCGGGTCGAGCTCCAGCATCTTGGTCAGCGTGTCATGGCTTTGTTCCAGCCGGCCCAGGCGCATCTGCAGGTAGCCGCAGGCCTTCAGGGTAAACAGGTAGAAGCGCGGCAGGATGGCGTCGTAGCTGCTGAATTCCGCATCGCCGCGCTGCACCTGGCGCCAGTCCGTGTTCAGCAGGTTGTCGCGCGCGGCCTTGAGCAGGCAGCGCTCGGCCACCTCGAGCGCATCGCCGAGACGCCCCTTGTAGAAATAGAAGCGGTACAGCGCGATCAGCACGGCGGCGTGTCCGGGCGCCAAAGCCTGCGCCTGGAACAGATAGCGCTCGGCAACCACGTCGTGCTGGTAGTTGATTCCGGCCAGGCGCAGGTGCTGCTCGACCGCCTCCGGCAGGTGACCGCCCAGGCAGGCGCGCGCCAGCCATTCAGGATCCATGTCCGCCGGCATGGCCGATGGCGCTGTCACCGCCCTGCCCTCTGTCGCCATGGATGTACGCATCGCCCGTTCACGCCTGCCTCGCCCTAGTGCTTAGTGCTTGTGGCCGAGGCCGGATATATCGATGCTGGCACTGCTGCTGGAGCTGCCGCAGGAGCCACAGGTCGACGGGGTCGCGGTAGCGAAACTGAGCCCGCCCCCGGTCGGCGATTCGGAGAAATCAATGGTTGCACCTTCCAGCAGCAGGCGGCTTTCCGCCGGCAGGAAGAATTTGACGCTATTGACTTCGACGACGGCATCGCCGGGTAGCGCTGCCGGTTCCACGCTGAATTCGGATGCGAGACCGGAACAGCCGCCCGCGCTGACCAACAGGCGGAAGCCGGCGTTCTCTCCGGCGCCGCCGAAGCGGACCATGCGGCTGATGAATTTTTCCGCTGCGGGGGTCAATTTGAGTTCCATCATGCTCACCTAGGCCACCACGTAACGCGGGAAACTGTTGTCGATCACGCAGGTGTCGTCGACCGGGCACACCGCGACGCACTGCGGATCGTCGAAGTAGCCAAGACACTCGGTGCACTTCTCCGGCTTGATGATGAAGGTGCCGTCCTTCTCGCGGATGGCGTTGTTCGGGCACTCCGGCTCGCACGCCGAACAGGCGGTGCATTGGGAGGTGATGATTTTGAAAGCCATGGTGTTTCTCCTAACGGGGTTGCTTTAATTGTGTGTGGCAATGTCATGCGGCGATGTAGGCGCCCTGACGGATGTCGGCATCACCGCGGGCGGCGTGCACCACTTCTCCGGACTTCACTTTCGCCAGGTATTCCTTGAAGTACTTCACCGCGGACTGCTCGATGAACTCGTGCGCGTACTTGTCCACCGGGTCGATGCCCGCCGCCTTCAGGCTGTCTTTCGGGCAGCCGCCGATCTTGGCCACGAACACCGCGACGCAGTCGTTGATGGCGCGGATCACGGTCGGCAGGGTGTCTTCCTCGCCATAGCCGCCCTGGCAGTAGAGGTCGACGCGGCGATGACCCACGAACTTGGACCCCTGGGTGCTGAGTTCGTAGATCTGGAATTCCTGGGCGTGGCCGAAGTGTTCGTTGACCCGGCCGTGGCCTTTGGTCGCAACGGCGATCAGAACCTTCAGGTCGCTGAACTCGGCCTCCAGATCGGCCATCTCGGCCTGCTTGGCCAGCACGGTCGCCTGGCGTTCCTGTTCAACCTGCTGCTGATAGGCCTTGCGGCCCTCGGCGTCGTACTGAATGTCCATCTCCATGACTTTTTCAGTACTGAACTCGGACGAGCGGTCTTCGCCCAGCAAGCCCACCGCGTCGGCGCGGCATTGGCGGCAATGCCGCATCATGTTCATCTCGCCCTCGCAGCTGTCCTGAAGCGCCTTCAACTCTTGCGCCGTGGGGCCGCGCTGGCCGTTCAAGCCGAACACCGTGCCGTGTTCCGGCGCGGAAATGAGCGGCATGATGTTGTGCAGGAAGGCGCCGCGCGACTTGACCGCGCGGTTCACCTCGACCAGATGCTTGTCGTTGATGCCGGGGATCATCACCGAATTCACTTTGCACAGAATGCCGGCCGCGGTCAGCATCTCCAGCCCCAGCATCTGCCGCTCATGCAGGATGCGGGCGGCCTCGATGCCGGTGACGCGCTTGTTCTTCCAGAAAATCCACGGGTAAATGTGCTGCCCGACTTCCGGGTCGACCATGTTGATGGTGATGGTCACGTGGTCGACGTTGTACTTCTTGATGGTCTCGACATGGTCCGGCAACGACAGGCCATTGGTTGACAGGCACAGCTTGATATCGGGCGCGGCGTTGTATATCAGGTCGAAGGTCTTGAAGGTTTTGGCCGGGTTCGCCAGGGGGTCGCCGGGGCCGGCGATACCCAGCACCGTCATTTGCGGAATCGTTGAAGCCACGGCCAGCACTTTTTTGGACGCCTGCTCCGGGGTGAGCTTCTCGCTCACCACGCCGGGACGGCTTTCGTTGGCGCAGTCGTATTTGCGATTGCAGTAGTTGCACTGGATATTGCATGCTGGCGCCACGGCCACGTGCATGCGTGCGTAATGGTGATGCGCCTCCTCGCTGTAGCAGGGATGGTTTTTCACCTTTTCCCACACCGCCGGATCCATGTCTTCCGGGGCAGTGGATGAGCCGCAGCTGGCTTTCCCGCCCTCGCTGGAGGTGCCGCAGCCTTTGTGCTCCGCCGCCTGTTGCAGGATCTGATCCAGATTCAGATGCAGGCTCTGATCGTTTCCTGCGTTCGCCACACTTGCTTGATTGTCCACGCTTGGCTCCTGTCCGTTTCAACTTCAACCAGTGGCGACCCTGGAACCGATCGCCCGCTAAATGCGTTCATGACTGAGCTGTCAGCAACAAGCGTGCCATTCACAAAAACCAAATAAATCGTTGATATTTGAATGACTTAGCGTGGATGTGCGTTTGTCGCAGTTGCGACAAACGGAGAATGCGGCGGAAGAATATTGTCGGGAAGGCTACAGCGGGAAAGGCGGGGAACCGGGGGCGCGGCTGTCAGTGCAGACAACCGCGCAGCCGGCTTAAAGACGTTTGACTTCGATGTTGTATCTCGACAGGGCGTAACCGATCTGGCGCGGCGTCAGGCTCAGCAGACGCGCGGCTTTCGCCTGCACCCACCCACACTGCTCCATCGCCCACACCAGGCGCTCGCGCTCGGTCATCAGCGCCGGTTCGATTCCTGCACGGGTTTCATCCGTGTCGCTGCCGGTAGCCTGCGGCGCGCTGGCAGCGGGCGTGGCCAGCGCAATCGGGATCACCGACTGGGCTTCTCCATAATGCTGTAGCGCCCGCGAAAAGCACTTGTTCTGCTGGCACGGCAGATCCACATCTTTTATCGTACTGGTCCGTGTCATCGTCGCGGTACGCTCGACGCAATTCTCCAGCTCGCGCACATTGCCGGGCCAGCTGCACTTGAGCATCACCGCCATCGCCTCAAGCGAAATGGAAACCTTGCGATCATTTTCCTTGTTGAACTTGTCCAGGAAGTGCTCGACGAGCGGAGGAATATCTTCGAGTCGCTCGCGCAGCGGCGGCAGGAAAATGCTGACCACGTTGACACGGTAGTAGAGGTCGGCGCGGAACGCGCCCTTGGCCACATCCTCTTCCATGTTGCGGTTCGTGGCCGCGATCAGGCGCACGTCCACCTTGATCGACTTGTTGCCGCCCACCCGCTCGAATTCCCGCTCCTGCAGCACGCGCAGCAACTTGGTCTGAAACATCGGCGAGATCTCTCCGATCTCATCCAGGAACAGGGTGCCGCCCTGGGCCATTTCAAAGCGGCCCTTGCGTTCCTGGGTCGCGCCGGTGAACGAGCCCTTTTCGTGGCCGAACAATTCGGATTCGAGCAGCGTTTCGGACAGCGCAGCGCAGTTCACCTTGACGAACGGCGCGCCCTTGCGCGGGCTCAGATAGTGCACCGAGCGGGCGATGACTTCCTTGCCGGTACCGCTTTCGCCGCGCAGCAGAACGGTCGACTTGCCTGGCGCTGCCTGGTGCACTTCGGCGAAAACATCCTGCATGCGCTTGCTGTGGCCGATGACGTTGTCCAGACTGTACTTGCCCTGCAATTCCTTCTGCAGGCGATGCTGTCGCTGCATCAGTTCCTCGCGCTCTGCGGCCACCCTGTCGTGCAGGCGGGTGGTCTGGCCGATGAGATTCGCCACCATGGCCAGGAAGCGCACGTCGGCCTCGAAATTGCCCGGCTCGCCGTCCATTTCACGGTCGACGCTCAGTACGCCAACGGTTTCCCGTCCGACCTTGATCGGCACGCCGATAAAGGCAACGACGCGCCCTTCCGCCAGGCTGCGGGACTCGGTTCGATTCAGGAAAAGCGGTTCCTTCGCCACATCCGGCACCACCATGGGCATGCCGGTCCCAAGAATCTTGCCCGTAATGCCTTCACCCTTGCGGAAACGCCCCCGGCGGGCCGCCTCGGCGGACATGCCGGTTGCCTCAACAACGTGCAGATCGCCGGATGGCTGCACCAAACTGACCATGCCCCGCCGCATCTTGAGATGCGAGGACAGTACGCCCAGCACATCCCGTGCCGTCTTGTTCAGATCGAGAGATGAACTCAGTATCTTGCTGATTTCATAGATGGTTGTGAGTTCGATAGCCGACTCATGCCCTGTCAACGTGCCCATGTCTGCACCCCCTATTGAATGCTTTAAAGACCTTCGAGTATGAAATCAGTTCAACCATCATTCTTGAATAAGCAATAATAAGCAATTTCCGGTCCAGGACGCAGGACAGAGCCGCCTCCGCCAGGGGGCAAGCGCTGGACACCCCGGCAGGCGCGCGAATAGCCGGCGGCAATCAGTCCGCCGCCAGATCCCGAATCACCGATGCCCCCACCGTGTCGAGCGGGTCCAGTTCCTGCAGCTTGGCGAGGAGCGCGTGACTGTCTTCGCCGCGCCCCAGCCGCAGGCGGATGAATGCGAGCGCCTTGAGGGTGAAAAGATAGAAGTGCTGCGGCGCATCGACGCGGCGCCAATCGGTTGAATGCGCATCGAGCCGGGCCCAGTCCGGGCTGAACCCGCCCTGGCGCGCGGCGATCTCGAGCGCGTGCAGGGCGACTTCCTCCGCCCGCGGCAGCATGCGCTTGTAGAAGTAGAACTTGTACAGGGCGAAGTACACCGGCAGGCATTCGGGCGCGAGCGCCTGCGCGGTGCACAGCAGGAATTCCGCGCGCTCGGTGTTGGGGTAGGACGCCACCCCCTGCGCCAGCCAGTCGGCCACGCCGGGCGGCAGCGCGCCGTCGGCGATGCCGGGGATGGCGTTCACCAGATTTCCGGGGGAAGTTGCAGGCGCGCCACGGGCTTGTCGCCGAGCAGGTGCTCGTCGACGATGGCTGCGACGTCTTCCTTGGTGACTTTTGCGTACATGACACCCTCGGGATAAACCAGTACATGCGGACCGTTGCAGGGGCCGAGGCATCCGGTGTTGGAAAGCGCGAAGCGGCCGTTCAGGTTGCGCTGCTGGAAAGCGTAGGCGAATTCCTCCCAGACTTCGGTGACGCCGCTTTGCATGCAGGAGCCGCGCGGGTGGCCAGGGCCGCGATTCTGGACGCAGACGAAGACGTGTTTTTCTGGCTTGGGCATGAATGAAGTCCTTAATAAAAAGCGGTTAACAGGAGCACGGGGGACGGCTATCGCGACGAGGAGACCGTTCTTACGTGGGAGCGCCTTCCAAGGCGCGATTGTTCAGGCTTATCGCGGCCTGGAGGCCGTTCCCACGGGCGTTATTGGTCAAATGCGGTACCTCAACCGAACTTGAACAGGATGCCGTAGCCGCCGCGCGGGTACTCCCAGTCCACGTTGCGATAAGTCGAGCAGATGATGCGGCAGGTGCCGCACTCCAGGCAGCCGTCGGTGATCAGCACCACCTGACCGTTGCCTTCTGCGGTGTAGCAACCCGCCGGGCAGCACACCGTGCATTCCTGGGTCTTGCACTCCACCCTGCAGGTGTCCTGATTGATGATGTTGATGTGCGGCCGCCCGGCGTCGACGCGGTAGCGGTTCTGAAACAGCTTTTCTTCAACTTTTACGGGGATCATTCGAATGCCCTCCACATTTTGAAAGCGTCGCCCATCAATCCGAACAGCGAGCGGCGTTGTTTGAAGCTCTTGCGAATCGCGCGCTCCTTGGTTTTCTTGTCCACGCCGTCCACGGTGAGCATGGTGTGGGCGGCGCGGTTGAGCAGCTCGGGATAGGTGATGAAGAAATGGTTGTTCTTGTGGAATATCTCCGGCATGTTTTTGTACTTCTTCATGTCCTTCATGACGAAGCTGTCTTCAAGCCTGCCCTGGTAGAGGGCGAGGTTGGACGCGGACAGCGGCAGTTTCTTTTCCCGCAGGTCGATCACCGTCTCGGCGGCATAACGGCCGGTGGTCATGGCCAGGTTGGAGCCTTCGCGGTGCACCGCGTTGACGAACATGCCCGCATCGCCCACGATCATCCACCCTTCGCCGTAGAGTTTTGGCATGGCCTTGTAGCCGCCTTCGGGGATCAGGTGCGCGGTGTATTCCTTCATCTCGCCGCCCGCGAGCAGCGGCTTGATCGCGGGGTGCGCCTTCATCTTTTCCAGCAGTTCGTAGGGCGTGATCTTCTGCTGCTTGAAGTCGGACAGCATGCAGCCGACGCCGATGGTGAGCGAATCCTTGTTGGTGTATAGGAAGCCGGTGCCCATCATCCCCTGGGTGATCTTTCCCGCCATCTCGATCACCACGCCTTCGCCCTCGCCGATGTTGAAGCGGCTCTGGATGGTTTCCTCCGGCAGGAAGTGAATTTCCTTCACCGCCAGCGCCACGTCCCTGGGTTCGAGTTCGGCGTGGAATCCCGCCTTCTTCGCCAGCAGTGAATTCACCCCGTCGGCGAGAATCACCACATCGGCGTAGATCGCGCCGCCTTCGCGGTCGGTCTGCACCCCGATCACCCGGTTGCCATCCATCAGCAGGTTGTTGACGGTGGTTTCGCACACCAGCAGCGCGCCCGCCTCCTGCACCCGCTTCGAGAACCACTTGTCGAACTGGGCGCGAATGATGGTGTAGCGGTTGAACGGCTCCTGGTTGAACTCGGCGGAGCGGTAGGTGGTGCCGATATAGGATTCGTCGTCGAGCACCCACATCTGCTGCTCGATCAGGTGGCGCTCGAGCGGCGCGTCTTCGCGGAAATCCGGAATGATTTCCTCCAGCGCCTTTGAGTACAGGATCGCGCCCTGCACGTTCTTGGAGCCGGGGTATTCGCCACGTTCGATCTGCAGCACTTTGAGTCCGGCGCGGGCCATGGTGTAGGCGGCGGCGTTGCCGGAAGGCCCCGCGCCGATCACGATGGCATCGAATTTTTCGTCCATGTTTCTTCTCCTGTACTGCAAACGATTTCTTTACCTGTGGGAGCGGCACCTGTGGGAGCGGCGCCCCCGCCGCGATTGCCCGCACCGCGCAAACGCCAGCAATCGGCCCGAGGGCGGGCCTCCTACACCGCCACCTTCGCCGTCGCCAACTGCTGCCTAAACGCGTCCGTCAACGCCGGCAGGATCGTCATCGCGTTGCCGACGATGCCGTAGGTGGCGAAGTCGAAGATCGGCGCGTTGGGGTCGCTGTTGATGGCGATGATCACGTCCGATGCGTCCATGCCCACCCGATGCTGGATCGCGCCGGAAATGCCGGCGGCGATGTAGAGCTTGGGGCGCACGGTCTTGCCGGACTGGCCGACCTGCCGATCCAGCTCCACCCAGCCCGCCTGCACCACCGGGCGAGTCGCGCCGACTTCGGCGCCCAGCACCTTGGCCAAATCCCATATCAGCTGGAAATTCTCCGGGCGCTTCATGCCGCGCCCGCCGGAGACGATGATGTCGGCGAAGGACAGTTGCGGTTTGCCCGCGAGGTTGTCCGGAATGTATTCGAGCACCTTGGTGACGATGCCGGTTTCGATCATGCCAAGCGGGTGTTCGGTGATGCTGCCGCTGCGCGTCTCATCCTTCTTCGGCATGCTCATCACCCGGGGCCGCACCGTGGCCATCTGCGGCCGGTAGTTGAGGGTGACGATGGTGCACAGCAGGCTGCCGCCAAAGGTGGGGCGGGTGGCAGCCAGGCTGCGGTTTTCCATGTCGATGTTGAGCTCGGTGCAGTCGGCGGTAAGGCCGGTCTGCAAGGTGGTGGCGACGCTGCCCGCGAGGTCGCGGCCGAGGGTGGTGGCGCCGAGCAGCAGGATTTCCGGCTGATAGGCATTGACCAGGTCGGTCAGCCCCTTGGTGAAGGGCTGGTTGCGATAGTCGGCCATGACCGGGTCTTCCATCAGGTAGCAGAGGTCGGCGCCGTAGTGGAAGGCCTCCTCGCAGAAGCGCCGCGTCTGGATGCCGGGCGCGCCCATCACCACACCGGCCAGCGGGACGCCGAGCTTGTCCGCGAGCTTGCGGCCTTCACCCATGAGCTCCCACGACACGGGATGGGCGACGCCGCGCTCGTGTTCGACGAACACCCACACGCCTTGATAGGACGCCAGGCGCGGGTCCAGTTCGAACTTGCGCCGACCGGCGGGTTTCTTCGGTGGTTCCTGTTCAGTTGCTTCACTCATGACTCAGTCCTTCCGGTTTGCGTTCCAGGCGTTGGCCTTGCCGATTTCTTCGGCCAGGTCCGGGTACTTGGTGAACATCTTCGTCAGCAGCGTGACGGCAAGATCCTTGGGCTGCTTGCTTTCGCAGTCGATGATTTCCGCTCGCTTCGATTTGGCCTGCGGGGCGAACACCTTGCTTACGATGGTGGGTGAGCCCTTGAGGCCGATCTTGGTCACGTCCTCGATACCGGCGGCGTCCTTGTCCCATTGCTTGAGGGGATAACGCGCGGCGCGGAACATGTTGGGCATGGTCGCGAAGCGCATTTCATTGGTGCCTTCGAGCATGGTGATGAGACAGGGCAGCCGGGTTTGCAGCACCTGTACGCCGCCTTCCGCGCGGCGATGCAGGGTGATTTCCCGCTTGTCCAGATCGAGGTCGACGATGCTGGAGACATAGGTCAGCAACTGCAGGTCCAGCCGTTTGGCGATGCCGGGGCCGACCTGCGCGGTGTCGCCGTCGATAGTCTGCTTGCCCGCGAAGACGATGTCCACCGGCATGTCTTCGTGGATTTTCCTGATGGCGGACGCCAGCGCGAAACTGGTGGCCAGTGTGTCGGAGCCGGCGAAGGCACGGTCGGTCACCAGGATGGCGTCGTCGGCGCCAAAGGAGATGGCTTTTCTCAGCGCGGCTTCCGCCTGCGGCGGCCCCATGCACAGCACGGTGACGCGGGCGCCGTATTCGTCCTTCAGACGCAGCGCTTCTTCCAGCGAGAACAGGTCGTAGGGATTGACGATGGCCGGCACGCCTTGGCGCATGATGGTGTTGGTCACCGGATGCACGCGAATCTGCGCGCTGTCCGGAACCTGCTTGATGCAAACGACGATATGCATGATGGTTGCTCCTAGCGGGACGACAGTGCCGAGCGCATGCTGTCGAGAGACACGTGCTGCTTGCCGTCCGTGTCCTGGAATACCTTGAACACCCTCTCCTGCGCCGCCGTGGAGTTGACGAAGTCGCTGTAGGCCTTGTTCAGCGTCTCCTTGCACACGCCGTGCAGCGTGCCGTCGTCCATCTCCGCCGTACCCGGCGTTGCCCGCAGATACTGGTTGAAGCGCTTCAGGATGTGCAGCCGGTTCACGTTGACGACGGTCTGGTCGTAGGGAACCTGAAAATAGTCCAGGAACTCTTCCGCCGCTGAAAAGGTGCTCATGTGTTTGAGTAGGTCGCTCATGGTTTTCCCGTCGGTGAAGTTCAGTGAGTGGTTCGTCTCGGTCTGCTTGCCAGATGGGTCGGCTCGCAGATGTCGCTGCAGGTTGCGCAGTCGTTCGTGGCCGGCGTCGCCTCGCCATCCGGCGATACGCCCAGACGCTTTTCCAGCTGGGCGATGCGTTCGAGCAGGCAGGAAATCGCCTTGCCCACCGGGTCCGGCATCAGGTGGTGGTCCAGGTCGATGCCCTGCTGGGTGATGCGCCGCTGGCTCTCCGGCAGCACCATGCGGCCGGGGATACCGACCACCGTCATGCTGTCCGGCACATCCTGGATCACCACCGAATTCGCGCCGACGCGCGCGCCGTATCCGACCGTGATCGGGCCGAGTATCTTCGCGCCTGCGCCCACCACCACGCCGTCGCACAGGGTGGGGTGGCGCTTGCCGGGATTCCAGGAGACGCCGCCGAGAGTGACGCCGTGGTAGAGCGTGACATCGTCACCGACCTCGGCGGTCTCGCCGATGACGACCCCGCAGCCGTGGTCGATGAAGAAGCGACGGCCGATGGTGGCGCCGGGATGGATGTCGATCTGGGTGAACATGCGCGCGAAGAAGCTCATGAAGCGCGCGGGATAGCGCCAGCGACGCCCCCACAAAACGTGGCTGAGGCGATGCCAGAACAGGGCATGGATGCCGGGATAGGTGGTGATGACTTCCCAGGTGCTGCGCGCGGCGGGGTCGCGCTGGAACACGCAGGCGATGTCTTCGCGCAGCAGCGCCCACAGGCCGGGGGCAGGTAGCGGCGCCGGGGCGGCCAGGGTCTGCGGATCGATCATCGCGGTCATGGTGCTTCTCGCGGTCAGGACTGAACCGATGCGCGCGGCATCGCTTCCAGATAAAAGCGTTCGAGGTCGGCGGTGCTCGGCGTCCGCTTGGTGGCAACGGCGTGTTCCCGAATGCGCGCGAGCATCGCCTTGGCTTCGAATTCCGTGAGCGCGATGCCGATCCCCGCATACGCATGCACCACCGCGCTGGAACCCGAATGCTTGCCGAGCACCAGCGTGTGGGTGCGCCCGACGGCTTCCGGAGACACACCCTGGTAGTTGAGCGGGTTCTTGATCAGGCCGTCCACGTGAATGCCCGACTCATGGGTGAACACGGCATCGCCGACAATGCTCTTGTTGACCGGAACCGGGCGGCCCGAGGCGATCGATACCAGGCGCGAGATCTCCGGGAAGTGGCGGCTGTCGATGCCGGTCTCGATGTTGTAGAGATGGTGCATCGCGGTGACGGCCTCCTCCAGCGCGGCATTGCCGGCGCGCTCGCCGAGGCCGTTGACCGTGGTGTTGATGTGACTGGCGCCCGCCAGCACGGCGGCCAGCGTGTTTGCCGTGGCCATGCCGAGGTCGTTGTGGGCGTGCATTTCGAGTTCGAGATCCGTCGCCTCGCGCAACTGGTTCATGCGCTTGTAGGCGCTGAACGGGTCCAGCAGCCCGAGCGTGTCGGCGAAGCGGAAGCGCCGCGCGCCGGCAGCCTGCGCCGTATCGACCACGCGCAACAGAAAATCCGGATCCGCGCGCGAGGCGTCCTCGCCGCCGACGCTGACGTCCATGCCCATGTCCTGGGCGCGGTTGACGAAACGGCTGACGGTGTCCAGCACCCATTCCCGATCGCGTCCCAGCTTGTGGCGGATTTGAATATCGGAAACGGGGATCGACAGATTGACGATCTGCACGCCGCAGCTGGCGGCGGCCAGGAGATCGGGCTCGCACATGCGGCCCCAGACCATCAGGCTCGACGGCAGGCCCAGGCTGGCGATGGCGAGAATGTTCTCGCGTTCTTCCGGCCCCATGACCGGGATGCCCACTTCCATTTCGGCCACACCGGCGGCGGCCAGGGCGCGCGCGATGGCGATGCGTTCTTCGGCGCTGAAGCTCACGCCCGCGGTCTGCTCGCCATCGCGCAGGGTCGTGTCGTTGACGATTACGGAAGATTGGGTCATGTCCGCTCCGAAGAAGAAGTGCTTACAACCAGCAATCAGCAAGGGGCGTGCCAGAGCAAATTATTACGTGTAATCAGGTTGTTACTTGTTCGGACGGGGTGCGGCCGAGGGGGCGTAAACGACATTTGTCGGGGATTGTAGGGATTGCGACACGATCCCTATGCTGCCAGCGCGGTCATGGAAAAAGATTCAGCGGACTAGAAGCGCGATCATCCGGGTGCATCGCGCTGATTTTCGCGGACGCGAAAATATTTCAGGAGGCGCATTCGTGCGGCATTGGCTCAGCCCACCTGAATATGGAATATGGCAAAATTGACCAGACTTAGGAACACTTCGCCACAACTCACCAACGCCACAACTTACCAACTGTAGAGTCCCGGGCTACCCCCGGCCAACGGTCAGCAGCCCCGCGAAGGTAGGTCCCGCTGATTTAAAAAAGCCTGACTTCAACCGCCCACTCACCCAAACGTCAGCCAAATGTCAGCCCCATCGCCTCCCGCACGTCGCGCATGGTATCCCGCGCCAGTTCCTGCGCCTTCTCGCAGCCATCAGCAAGGATGTTGCGCACCTGATCCGGGTTGTCCTCGTAATACGCGGCGCGTTCGCGGATCGGCGCGAGCTCGGCCAGCACGGCATCGATCACCGGCTGTTTGCAGTCGAGGCAGCCGATGCCGGCGCTGGTGCAGCCGGCGGTGGCCCACTGGCGGGTCGCATCATCCGAATACACCAGGTGGAACTGCCATACCGGGCAGTTGGCGGGGTTGCCGGGGTCGGTACGACGCGCGCGCGCGGGATCGGTCGGCATGGTGCGGATTTTCTTGGTGATGGCTTCCGGGTCTTCGCGCAGGGCGATGGTGTTGTTGTACGACTTCGACATCTTCTGCCCGTCCAGCCCAGGCATTTTCGACGCTTCGGTCAAGAGCGCCTCGGGCTCGACGAGGATCATCTTGCCCGATCCCTCAAGGTAACCGAACAGCCGTTCGCGGTCGTTCATCGACAGGTTCTGCGCGTCGTTCAACAACGCCTTGGCCGATTCCAGCGCCTCGTCGTCGCCCTTTTCCTGGTAGGCAGTGCGGCACTCCTCGTACAGCCGCGCCTTTTTCGGGCCGAGCTTCTTGACGGCGGCGCGCGCCTTCTCCTCAAACCCCGGCTCGCGGCCGTAGAGGTGGTTGAAGCGGCGGCAGATTTCGCGGGTGAATTCGATGTGCGGCACCTGGTCCGCGCCAACCGGCACCCGGTTGGCGCGGTAGATCAGGATGTCCGCGCTTTGCAGCAACGGGTAGCCGAGGAAGCCGTAGGTCGAAAGGTCCTTCTCGCTCAACTTTTCCTGCTGGTCCTTGTAGGTGGGCACGCGCTCCAGCCAGCCGAGCGGGGTCATCATCGACAACAAGAGATGCAGTTCGGCATGCTCGATCACGCGCGACTGCACGAACAGCGTGGCCTGCGCCGGGTCGACGCCGGCGGCGAGCCAGTCGATCGTCATGTCGCGCACGTTCTCGTCGATCGCCTGCGGCGTGTCGTAATGCGTGGTCAACGCGTGCCAGTCGGCGACGAAGAACAGGCACTGGTATTCGTGCTGCAGGCGCAGCCAGTTTTTGAGCACGCCATGGTAGTGGCCAAGGTGCAGGCGCCCGGTGGGGCGCATGCCGGAGAGAACGCGGTCGGAATACATTTTTCGGTTGGGCGAGAGGGTAAGTGAAGAAGGCGTCAGGACAGCACGATGCGGATCAGGCCGACCAGCTGCGCGGGGTCGAGACCGCTGACCAGCGCGATGAGGCCGATAAACAGGCTGATGAGCGGCCACAGGATGATGCCGAGGACGCCGGTGAACAGCAAGCCGAGCAGGATGAACAGGCCGTAGGGCTCCAGCCGCGCGTACTGCATCGCCTGCCTGACCGGCAGCAGGCTCACTGCAATGCGGCCGCCGTCGAGCGGCGGCAGCGGAATGAGGTTCAATGCCATCAGGATGACGTTGATGAAGACGCCCGCGGCCCCCATCAGCATCAGCGGCGCGCTGACGAAGTCGCTGCCGAGCGCATGGCCGAGCTGGATCATCAGCGCCCAGAACACGGCCATGACGAAGTTGATCCCGGGGCCGGCGGCGGCGACCCACAGCATGTCCTGCTTGGGGCGGCGCAACTGGCCGAAGTTGACCGGCACCGGTTTGGCCCAGCCGAACAGGATCGCGCCGCCACCCAGCAGCTTGCTGGTCAACAGAATCACCAGCGGCACCAGGATGGTGCCTACCGGGTCGATGTGCTTGAGCGGATTGAGCGTGATGCGCCCCGCTGCCGCAGCGGTCATGTCGCCAAAGTAGCGCGCGACATAACCGTGGGCGGCTTCGTGCAGGGTGATGGCAAAGATCACCGGCAAGGCGAAGATGGCGATCTTCCCGATCAGCGTGAGTTCTTCCATTCGTCTCAGCCTTCGAAATCGGACGTGTCGCCCTTGCCGAAGCGCACCACGGAGGGCGTATCGGTGGTCAGGTCGACCACGGTGGTCGGGGTCAGCCCGCAGGCGCCGCCGTCGATGACCAGATCGACCAGATGCTCGAGGCGTTCACGGATTTCCCACGGCTCGGTCAGCGGAACGTCCTCGCCGTACAGCAGCAGCGTGGACGACAGGATGGGCTCGCCCAGTTCGGCCAGCAGCGCCTGCACGATGGGATGGTCGGGCACCCGCAAGCCGATGGTGTCGTGCTTCTTGTGCAGCAGCCGTTTCGGCACTTCGCGGGTGCCGCGCAGGATGAAGGTGTAGGCGCCCGGGGTGTGCGCCTTCAGAAAGCGGAACTGGGTGTTGTCCACCTGGGCATAGCGGCCGAGTTCCGACAGATCGCTGCAGATCAGCGTGAGATCGTGCCCGCCGTCGAGCCCGCGCACCGACAACAGTCGCATGGCCGCTTCCTTGTCGCCGATGTGGCAGCCCAGCGCGTAGCATGAGTCGGTGGGATAGACGATCACGCCGCCGCGCTTGAGAACCTCGACCGCCTGCTGGATCAGCCGCGGCTGCGGATTGTCGGCATGGATATTGAAGAATTGCGCCATAAAGCCTCAAGCAATGGAAGGAGAAAGATGGGCCGCCAGTTCCGGCCAGCCCCGCCACACCGGCTGGCAGTAGTGCGGCAGCGCGGGCAGGCGGCCGATGTCGATGCCCTCGCCCGGCGCATGGAAGTCGGCCCCGCGCGAGGCCTTGAGGCCAAACGCGCGCGCCAGGTCGGCAAATTTGCCGTATTCGGAAGGATGATGGCTGCCGGTGATGACTTCGATGCCCTCGCCGCCCAGCGCGCGGAAGGCGTCCAGCAGCAAGTGCAACTGGCGTGCGTTGAACGCATAGCGCCCCGGGTGCGCGATCACCGCCATGCCGCCGCTGGCGCGGATCCAGCCGATGGCGTTTTCCAGCGTGGTCCATTCGTGCTCGACGTAGCCTGGGTTGCCGCGGGTGAGATAGCGTCTGAACGTGCTGCGCATGTCGGGTGCATGGCCCTGCGCCACCAGCCAGCGCGCGAAATGCGTGCGCCCCACCATCTCCTTGTTGGCGGCGTAGTCGAATGCGCCCTCGTACGCGCCGGCAATGCCGGCCCGCGCCAGATCGTCGCCCATGCGACGGGCGCGCTCGATGCGGCCGCGGCGGATGTCGGCGAGGCCCGCAGCCAGTTCTGGGTTCAGCGGATCGATGCGCAACCCGACGATATGCACCGTCTGTCCGCCCCAACTCACCGAGATTTCGACGCCGGGGATCAGCGTCAGCCCGGCCGCGTCAGCCGCCGCCCGCGCAGCGGCGATCCCTGCCACGTCATCGTGGTCGGTCAGCGCGAGCGCGTGCACGCCGTTGGCCGCGGCCCGCGCGACGACTTCAGCGGGCGGCAACACACCATCGGACACGTTGGAATGGCAATGCAGATCGATATTGAGCATCGATGGTCGGGATCGGACGACCAGGGCAAAAGCGCTTGGTCAGAAGGGGGAATCATAGCAAAATAAGCGGTCGCCCGAATTTCAGTGGGCTGAAGCGCGATCCAAACGCAAATAGCATCATGAAAAAACTGCTGTTCGACCTGTTTCCCGTCATCATCTTTTTCATCGCCTACAAAATCGGCGACGCCAACGCCGAAGCCACGCGCGCCTTCCTGGCCGGTGTCGGGTTGCCGCAACCTGCCGGCGTCGACGAAAAGCCCGGCATCTACCTCGCCACCCTGGTCGCCATTGCTGCCAGCTTCGGACAGATCGGCTGGGTCAAGCTGCGCGGCCACAAGGTCGAAACCATGCTTTGGGTGACGCTGGGCATCATCGTGGTGTTCGGCGGCGCCACCTTGTGGCTGCACGACGAGAGCTTCATCAAGTGGAAGCCGACCGTGCTGTACTGGATTTTCGCGGCCATCATTTTCGGTGCCGCGGCCTTCGGCCGCAACGTCATCAAAAGCCTGATGGGCAAGCAAATGGAACTTCCCGACATCGCCTGGAGTCGACTGAATGCGAGTTGGGGCGGTTTTTTTGCCGTCATGGGGCTTGCAAACCTGATTGTCGCCTTCAACTTCTCGACTGATGCCTGGGTCAACTTCAAGCTGTTCGGCAGCCTGGGGCTGATGCTGGTGTTTGTGATCGGTCAGAGCATGATGCTGACCAAGTACCTGGATCAGGCCGATCTGGATCAAGCCAAACTGGACAAGAAAGAAAAGCAATAATGCTCTATGCCATCGTCGGGCAGGATGTGCCCGACAGCCTGAATCTGCGGCTTGCCGCCCGCCCCGCGCACCTCGATCGCCTGCACGCGCTGCAACAGGCCGGACGGCTGCTGCTGGCGGGCCCGTTCCCCAACATCGATGGCAACGACCCGGGCAGCGCCGGCTTTTCCGGCAGCCTGATCGTCGCCGAATTCGACACGCTGGCCGCCGCTCAGGCATGGGCCGATGCCGATCCCTACGTGACGGCGGGCGTCTATGCCGACGTCAGCGTCAAACCGTTCAAGAAAGTGTTCCCTCGATGAGCACGACCGATCTGATCCGCCAGCGCCTCGCCGTGCTGGAGCCCGAAACCTACACGCTCGAAGACGAAAGCGACCAGCACCGCGGCCATGCCGGTGCCGCCTCGGGCGGCGGGCATTTCCGTCTCACCCTGGTGTCACCCAGGTTCCGCAATCTCTCCACCCTCGCCCGCCACCGGCTGGTGTACGAAGCCATGGGCGAACTGATGCAGCGCGAAATCCATGCGCTGTCGATTACCGCCTTAACCCCGGAAGAACTTTAAAAGGAATCCCCATGCGTCTCGCCCTTCTGAACGAACAATTAAGCATTCGACTAAGCCCGCAAGCGGGCAAGTCGCTGCTTATCCCCGCCCTGGTCCTGCTGGCCCTCGCCCCGCTGGCGCAAGCACAGCCCCCTGCCGCCACCCCTGTAGTTGCCGCCAGCAAGCCGTTGGCCGTGGTCAACGGCAAGGAAATCCCCGCCCTGTACGGCGAACTGGTCAAACGTGAAATGGCCCAGGGCCAGCCCGACTCCCCGGAACTCGACGTGCGCGTGCGCGAATCGCTGATCAATCTGGAACTGCTGTCGCGCGCCGCCCAGGACAAGGGGCTCGACAAGGATCCGCAACTGGCCGCCGCGCTGGATATCCGCCGCAAGGATCAGCTGGCCAAGGCCTATCTGGAAGACTACGTCAAAGCCCACCCGATTACCGACGCAGAAATCCAGGCCACCTATGACAAGGCCAAGGCGGCCCCGGTTGAGCCGGAATACCGCGCACGCCACATCCTGGTGCCAACCGAAGCCGAAGCGAAAAAGATCATTGCCGACCTTGGCAAGAAAGCCAAATTCGAGGATCTCGCCAAGAAACAATCGAAGGACCCCGGCTCCGCCAAGGATGGCGGCGCACTCGACTGGTCCGACCGCCGCGCGTTCGTGCCGGAATTCTCCGACGCCCTGGCCGGCCTGAAAAAAGGCGAAACCACGAAGACGCCGGTGAAGACGCAGTTCGGCTACCACGTCATTCGCCTCGACGATACGCGCCAGCCGACGATGCCGCCGCTGGATGCAGTCCGCGGCGAGATCCTTAAGCAATTGCAGCAGGTACGGGTCCGCGACGCCATCACGGCAGCGCGCGCCGGTGCAAAAATCGAATAATCAGCTAATAATGATCTAAGCGGGGCATCGCCCCGACTTCACCTGACAGGAAGCCAAACATGGCCAAAGAACATAATCAACTGCAAGACGTTTTTCTCAACACCCTGCGCAAGGAACGCATCCCCGTCTCGGTGTTTCTCGTCAACGGCATCAAGCTGATGGGGCGGATCGAATCATTCGACCAGTTCGTGGTGCTGCTGAAAGGCCAGGATCAGGCCGCGCAAATGATTTTCAAGCACGCCATCTCGACCATTTCGCCCTCGCGCGAAGTAGTGCTGCCGCCGCGCGAAGCCGCCGCCGAAGCTTAAGCGAGACTATTCAACGTGAGCGGGTAGCAGCCGGAGCGCTGCCTGCGCGTTCACCAGAACGGCCGCCCCCCCGCGATACGCCTGTTTGTGCCGGGCTGGAATCGTGTCCAGGTTCTGCGTGTCTTTCAGATAAATCACCACATAGGCTTCTGGATGCGCGGCCAGCCAGCGCGCCAGTTCGGCCCCCTGAAGCTCGATCAACGGGACTTTCAGGCGGCCGAGAAACTGGTATTGCGCGTGGTATCTCGCGGCATTTGCCACCGGCCGCCCTTCATCCTGAACCTGCTTGATCGCCTGCGCCAACGGCTTGATGTCATACAGGGGATCGATCGAACGCATCGCCGCCAGTTGCACCAGCGCCAGCGTCGCCGCCCCCAGCAGCGCCAGATTCAGCATCGGTGAAACGCCACGCCGGCCGGCCGCCCAGGCTGCCAGTGCCAGCAACACCAGCAGCGCGCCCGGCCAGACCGGCGGCAATACCGAGACCTGATCATGCAATGCGCCAATCTGCCCGCTGGCCGCCAGGACCAGCACCACCCCCAACGCCATCGCCAGCAGCGCCGGTAGACCTACGTGGGAACGCGAACGGTCTGCCAGGACGCGCGCCGTCAGCAACGCAAACGCGGGAAACAAGGGCAGCAGATAGTGCGGCTGCTTGCCGCTGACGAAGGAAAACGCGACGAACACCGGCAGCATCCAGGCCAGGCAAAAGCGCGTGCCGCGATCGAGCCCAGTGCGCCGATGGTACGCCAGCGCCTTCCACAAGCCCGGCCAGACAAACCACGGAAACAGCAGCAGCGGCAGCAGTGGCAGATACCACCAGAACGGCCGCCGATGGGCGAAAGATTCGACCATGCGGTCGGCGGTCTGGCCCCAGAAAATCGCATTGCGGTACGCCTCGCCGCCCGCCATGCCGGCCGGGATCGCCCACGCCAGGGCGATGGCCGCGCCCAGCAGCACCGCCAGCAGCACGCCGCCGAACCAGCGTCCCCAACGCAGCCCCGGATTCCACCACGGCGCCAGCACGGCGATCGGCAGCAGGTTGAGCAGGATGACCGGCCCCTTGGTCAACACGCCCATGCCGATCGCGATCCCCAGCAGGACAAAGCCGCTTCGCTTCCCCTCGGCGGCGGCGAGCACGCCGTGCATGCCGAACAGCACCCAGAACGCCAGCATCACGTCGAACATGACCGAGGTGGAGAAAAGCGCCCACAGCAGCGCGCTCACCAGCACCAGCGCGGCCTGTCCGCCGAGACCGGCACGCTGCGGCCACAGACGGCGGGCGAGCGAATAGGTCAGCGCCAGCGCGCCGACAGAAAACAGCGGCAGCACCAGGCGCGGCCACCAGTCGTTGACGCCGAACAGCGCCCAGCCTGCATGGAACATCCAGAACATGAACGGCGGCTTGTGGCTGTACGGTTCGCCATTCTTGAACGGCACCATGAAATCGCCGCGCAGCCACATCTCCCACGCCGCGCTGACGTAGCGCGTTTCGTCGACCGGAATCAGCGGCCGTGCCAGCAGCGCCACCGCGGTCAGCGCTGCCAGCAGCAGCAGGCTCAGGAGCAGCAGGCCACGCCCGGAGGAATCAGGATTTTGTTTCAGGCTCATGAGGTGAAGGTTCTGTTTCGTCCAGCGCGGCATCGATCTGCGGATCGAGGCTCTGGCCGTTCCGGAAACGATGATATAGATACGCGCCAAGCGCGCCTGAGATCACAAACAGGGCGATGGCCAGCGCGATTTTGAGCGTCGGCGCGAGATGAACGCCGCTGCCGACCAGAGCGAACACCAGCGTCTGCGGCAGATAGCCAAGCAGCGTGCCGGAGAAGAAATGGACTGAGCGGATGCTGGAAATGCCTGCGGCCAGATTGGTCAGCAGGTTGCTTCCCACCGGCAGCAGACGAATCAGCACCGTCATCGAAAAGGGGTGGTCGTGGATGAAGCGATCAAAGCGACCGGCGCGCTCGCCCAGACGGGCGCGCAGCAGGCCCTGGCCGAAGAAGCGCGCATAGGCGAAGCTCAGCATGCAGCCCAGCAAGGCCGCCAGCACGCCCAGCAGCGTACCCAGCCCGACGCTGAAGGCATAGCCGCCGAGAAAGGCAATGATCTGGCGCGGCAGGCCGATGGCGGTGAACAACCCGCCCATCAGCAAAAAAAGCAGCGCGCCATTGATCCCGTGGCCGCGCACCCGCGCATCGATCCAGGCCTCGTTGACGCTGCTGCCCAGATCGCTGGCGTTGAACAGATAACCCAGCAGCGCCAGGCTCAAAATCAGCGCCAAACCCTTGAGGATGACGCGCGCTTTCATTCAGGCCACATTAAAATTAAAGATCGGAGTCGGGCTCGATCAGCGGCAGGCGCACCCGCCGCTGCAGCCAGGCCACGCCGAATAGGTCGACGATGCCGACCCACAGCCGGTTGTGCACGCCGTATTTGGAGGTGCCGCGCTCGCGCGCGCGATGATGCACCGGCACCGATACCACGGCACCGCCGTTGCGCATGACCAGCGCCGGCAGGAAGCGATGCATGTGGTCGAAGTTCGGTAAAGCCAGGAAGGTTTCGCGGGCGAACAGCTTGAGGCCGCAACCGGTGTCTGGGGTATTGTCGCGCAGCATGCGCGAGCGCACGCCATTGGCGATTTTGGACGACAGGCGACGCAGAAAGGTGTCGTTGCGGCGGGCGCGCCAGCCCGCCAGCAGTTCCAGATTGGCGGGCTGCGCCGGATTGGTCAGTTCAGCGAGCAGCGCCGGGATGTCCACCGGATCGTTCTGGCCGTCGCCGTCGAGCGTGGCAATCCATTCGTAGCGCGCCGCGTTCACCCCGGTCGTCACCGCCCGACTCTGCCCGCACGATTCGCGGTGACGGATCACCCGCAGCATCGGAAATTCGGCTTTCAGTGCCTGCAATCGTGCCTGGGTGGCATCGGTGCTGCCGTCGTCAACGTAGATGATTTCGAACGTGGCGCCAGACAGCGCCGCGGCGATTTCGCGCACCAGCGGCTCGACGTTGTCCTGTTCGTTCTTGACGGGGACGACCACGGAAAGCCTGCCGTGGTAGGCATATTTCGGCATGATTTCAGCGTGGTCAATATGTATAGTGTATGGCGGAGAGGGCGGGATTCGAACCCGCGTTAGGATATAATCCTAAACACGCTTTCCAGGCGTGCGACTTAAACCGCTCATCCACCTCTCCGGGAGCGCCGCATCATACCGGATGCACCCGCGCGCGGCAAACTGAAGTCGATCCCCAAGCCGCCTTTCCCTCTTTGCACAGGGAAATTGGCACAGGGAAATTGACGTTCACCTCTTGAAACCCTGCCATCCGCCCCCAAATTTTCGCGAGAACCCATTGGGAGCACACATGCAGGACGACATCAAAACCGACACCAACACGGCCGACACTCACCCCGAGAAGGAAATCATGCCCAGCCTCGAAGAGCTGCTGAAAGCGGCCGAGCTACAGGCTGCCGAGCATCACGACGCCTGGCTGCGCGCCAAGGCGGAAACCGAGAACATGCGCCGCCGCGCGGCGGAAGACGTCGACAAGGCGCGCAAATTCGCGGTGGAAAACTTCGCCAGCGAACTGCTGGCGGTGAAGGACAGCCTGGAAGCGGCGCTGGTGGCCGAGTCGCCGAGCGTGGAAAACATGAAGGACGGCGTCGAATTGACGCTCAAGCAGCTGACTGCCGCCTTCGCCAAATTCAATCTCAACGACATCGATCCGCTGGGCGAGAAGTTCGACCCGCACCAGCATCAGGCGATCCAGGTGGTCCAATCCGATCAGCCTGCGAACACGGTGGTGACGGTGCTGCAAAAAGGCTACCGCCTCAACGAGCGCACGCTGCGGCCTGCGCTGGTGATGGTTGCCAAGGGCAAGGACGCTTGAAATAGCGCCAACCCCCCCAACATTTCAATCAATTCAATCTTTTTAGAAGGAACGCATCATGGGACGCATTATTGGCATTGACCTGGGTACCACCAACTCCTGCGTGGCGGTGATGGAAAACGGTAAGCCGAAGGTGATCGAGAACGCCGAGGGCACTCGCACCACGCCGTCCGTCGTCGCCTACACCGAGGACGGCGAAATCCTGGTCGGCGCGCCCGCCAAGCGCCAGGCCGTCACCAACGCGAAGAACACCCTGTACGCGGTGAAGCGCCTGATCGGTCGCCGCTTCGACGAGAAGGAAGTACAAAAGGACATCAGCCTGATGCCCTACAAGATCGTCAAGGCCGACAACGGTGATGCCTGGGTGGAAGTGCGCGGCCAGAAAATGGCGGCGCAGCAAGTGTCGGCTGAAATTTTACGCAAGATGAAGAAGACCGCCGAAGATTATCTCGGCGAGGAAGTGACCGAAGCCGTCATCACGGTGCCGGCCTACTTCAACGACAGCCAGCGCCAGGCGACCAAGGACGCCGGGCGCATCGCCGGTCTGGAAGTCAAGCGCATCATCAACGAGCCGACCGCGGCCGCGCTCGCCTTCGGCATGGACAAGAAGGAAGGCAACCGCAAGATTGCCGTATATGACCTTGGTGGCGGCACCTTCGACATTTCCATCATCGAGATTACCGAAATGGAAGGCGAACACCAGTTCGAAGTGCTGTCGACCAACGGCGACACCTTCCTCGGCGGCGAGGACTTCGACCAGCGCCTGATCGACTACATCGCGGAAGAGTTCAAGAAGGAACAGGGCGTCGACCTGAAGAAGGACGTGCTCGCGCTGCAGCGCCTGAAGGAAGCGGCGGAAAAAGCCAAGATCGAGCTGTCGTCCGCGCAGCAGACCGAAGTCAACCTGCCCTACATCACCGCGGACGCCTCCGGTCCCAAGCACCTGGCGGTGAAGATCACCCGCGCCAAGTTCGAGGCGCTGGTGGAGGATCTGATCACGCGCACCATCGAGCCGTGCAAGATGGCGCTGAAGGATGCGGGGCTCACCACCTCGCAGATCGACGACGTCATCCTGGTCGGCGGCCAGACCCGCATGCCCAAGGTGATGGACGCGGTGAAGGATTTCTTCGGCAAGGATCCGCGCCGCGACGTCAACCCGGACGAAGCCGTGGCCGTGGGCGCCGCGATCCAGGGTGGCGTGCTGCAGGGCGAAGTGAAGGACGTGCTGCTGCTCGACGTGACGCCGTTGTCCCTGGGTATCGAGACCCTCGGCGGCGTGATGACCAAGCTGATCCCGAAGAACACCACGATCCCGACCAAGGCCTCGCAAGTGTTCTCCACCGCCGACGACAACCAGAGCGCGGTGACGGTGCACGTGCTGCAGGGCGAGCGCGAAATCGCCTCCGGCAACAAGAGTCTGGGGCAGTTCAACCTCACCGACATTCCGCCCGCACCGCGCGGCATGCCGCAGATCGAGGTCACCTTCGACATCGACGCCAACGGCATCCTGCATGTGTCGGCCAAGGACAAGGCGTCCGGCAAGGAAAACAAGATCCGCATCCAGGCCAGTTCCGGCCTGAGTGAGGAAGAAATCCAGCGCATGGTGAAGGACGCCGAAGCCAATGCGGCCGAGGACCACAAAGCCGTCGAACTGGCGACCGCGCGCAACGCCGCGGACAGCATGATCCACTCGGTGAAGAAATCGCTGGCTGAACACGGCGACAAGGTGTCGGCCGAGGAAAAGGCCGCGATCGAGACCGCGCTGAAGGAATGCGAGGACGCTGTACACGAAGGCGACAAGGACATTATCGAGGCGAAGACCAATGCACTCGCCACCGCCAGCCACAAGCTCGCCGAGCAGGTGTATAAAACCGAGCAGGCACAGGCGCAGCCGGGTGAGACGACCAGTGGCGCCGCCGGTGCGGCGGACGACAATGTGGTCGACGCCGAGTTTGAAGAGGTGAAGGACAAGTAAAGGGTCAGGAATCGGGATTCAGGGATCAGGGGGAGGTCGCGCGTTGCGCGGCTTTCCCTTTTCCTTTGGATTCTGTTCCCCGCCCTTCCCTGAATCCTGATCCCTGAATCCAGACCCCTGACATGTCAAAACGCGACTACTACGAAATCCTCGGCGTCGCCAAGAACGCCTCGGACGAAGACATCAAGAAGGCCTACCGCAAGCTGGCCATGAAGCACCATCCTGACCGCAACCCGGACGACAAGGGCGCGGAGGAGAAATTCAAGGAAGCCAAGCAGGCCTACGAAATCCTGTCCGACTCGGACAAGCGCGCCGCCTACGACCAGTTCGGCCACGCCGGCATCAACCAGCAGGCCGGCATGGGCGGCGGCTTTGGTGGTGGGGCGAGTGGCTTTTCCGATGCCTTTTCAGACATCTTCGGCGATATTTTCGGTGGGGGTGGGGGCGGCGGCGGCCGCCGCGACCGCGTGTATCGCGGTGCCGACCTGCGCTATAATCTTGAAATCGGGCTGGAAGAGGCCGCGCGCGGCACCGAGACCAAAATCCGCATCCCCTCGCTGGAAGAATGCGGCGTGTGCCACGGCAGCGGTGCCAAGCCCGGCACCGCGCCGACGACCTGTACTACCTGCGGCGGGCATGGCCAGGTGCGCATCCAGCAAGGCTTCTTCTCGGTGCAGCAGACCTGCCCGCGCTGCGGCGGCACCGGCAAGATGGTGGCCGACCCCTGCTCCGCCTGCCACGGCGAAGGCCGCGTCAAGAAGCACAAGACCCTGTCGGTCAAGATTCCCGCCGGGGTCGACAGCGGCGATCGCATCCGCCTCGCCGGTGAAGGCGAAGCCGGAATTAACGGCGGCCCGTCGGGTGACCTTTTTGTGGTGATCCACCTCAAAGAGCACCCGGTGTTCAAGCGCGACGGCGACGACCTGCATTGCGAAATGCCGATCAGCTTTGCCACCGCCGCGCTCGGCGGCGAGGTCGAGATTCCCACCCTGGACGGCCACGCCAAGATCAAGATTCCGGCCGAAACGCAATCTGGCAAGGTATTCCGCCTGCGCGGCAAGGGCATCAAGGGCGTGCGCAGCCATGCCCCCGGCGATCTGCTGTGCCACATGCTGGTTGAGACGCCGGTCAACCTCTCCGATCGTCAGCGCGAACTGTTGCGTGAACTCGAAGCACTGAGCCCGGGGCGGAACAACAATCCGCGAGCCCAGTCATTCATGGACAAGGTCAAAGCATTTTTCGTGCAGTAAGCTTCAGGATTTGCGACCTTGAACGGCCGGTCGGCACGGGCGTCGTGTCGCGCGTAGAAGCGGACCATGCGTTTTTCAAGCTGCACTATGCTGGACGTCTGTCACCAACACAACCAACAGGAGACGATCTATCCATGCGCAAACCTTCACTGATCGCGGCAAGCTGCACCGCCTTGCTTGCCTTTCCCGCAATTGCCGCAGACGTGCCGGTCATCGTCAAAATTCCCCGACTCACCGTCGAAGCGTCTGAAAAAATCGCTCGTGCCGCGATGGAGGCCTGTCGCAAGAATGGCATCCAGATCGGTGTCACCGTGGTCGATCGCAGCGGCGACGCCATGGCGGTGCTGCGCGACACACTGGCGCCACGCATCACCCTGGAGATCAGCCGGCAGAAGGCCTTCACCGCAGTCAATTTCAATGCCGCCACGTCGAGCATGGAAAACCGATTCAGCCAGCCTTTCTCGGTCGGCAAGGTAGACGGCTTGGTGTTTTCCGCTGGCGGCATCCCGATCGAGGCCGCCGGCAATATCATCGGTGCGGTCGGCATCTCAGGCGCAGCCACGGGCGAGCAGGACGAGGCCTGTGCCCGCGCCGGCATCCAGGCAGTCCAGTTCGAACTCGAGACCGCGAGCCTGTAACACTCAGGCCGGGGAACTGCTCCAAAGGGCGAACCCGGTTCTCGGGTTCGCCCTTTGCATTTCTCACCCCCGGGACGCGGTATGATCGCCTCATGCCCGCCGCCTGCCTGCCTGAAGCCCTGATGTCGCCTGCGCTCTTGACGACAAGCCTTCTTCCGGGCCCCACCCATGACTGACCTCTTTCACAGCGAACACGCGGTCGATTTCGAGCGGCGTTTTGGTGGTGTGCGCCGGCTCTACGGCACGGCGGCATTCGAGTATTTTCAGCAGGCGCATGTCTGCGTCATCGGCATTGGCGGCGTCGGTGCCTGGACAGCAGAAGCACTAGCGCGCACGGCCATCGGCCAACTTACCCTGATCGACCCCGACCATCTGGCCGAATCCAACATCAACCGCCAGGTCCATGCGCTGACCCACGAGCTCGGAAAGTCCAAGACCGTGGCCATGAAAGAACGCATCCGGGCCATCAACCCGCTGTGCCGGGTAACCGGGGTGGAGGAATTCCTCACCCCCGATAATCTCTCCGGACTGCTGGCGGACCCCTTCGACTACGTTGTGGATGCGATCGACAGCGCCCGTGCCAAGACCGCACTGATCGCCCACTGCCGCCGCAACAGGATACGGCTGGTCTGCGTCGGCGCCGCCGGCGGCCAGACCGATCCCGGCCGGGTTCAGCTGACCGACCTCGCCCGCACCACCGAAGACCCCCTGCTGTCCAAAGTGCGTGCGCGTCTGCGCCGCGAACATGGCTTTCCGCGCGATCCGGGGAAGAAGTTCGGCGTCGACTGCGTGTATTCCACCGAGCCCCTCAGCTACCCGAGCGCCGAGGGCGGCGTGTGCTACGAACGTCCGGAGGACGCCCATCTGCACGGACTCAACTGCGCCGGCTTCGGTTCATCGGTGTGCGTCACCGCCGCTTTCGGCCTGCGGGCGGCGGCACACGTGCTCAACAGGCTGGCCGCACGGGCAAAACAAAGTAACGCCCGGCCGGTCAGTGCGCCCGCCCGGGCGGAACAGGACCCATAACGAACGCCAGGTTCAGGGCCGCGCCGCTGCAAACAGGCGGAAGAAATTCTGCGTCGTGATTTCGCCCACCGCGTCGGCAGTCATCCCGCGCACCCGCGCGATTTCTTCCGCCACGTGCTTCACGAACCCCGGCTGGTTGGTCTGCCCGCGATGCGGCACCGGCGCCAAATACGGCGAGTCGGTCTCGATCAGCATGCGCTCCAGCGGAATGGCCGCCGCCACCTCGCGCAGCGCCTTGGCATTCTTGAAAGTGACGATGCCGGAAAACGAGATGTAAAAGCCCTGCTCGACGGCGGCTTCGGCCACCGCCAGGCTCTCGGTGAAGCAGTGCATCACCCCGCCCGCCTCGCCCGCCTGCTCCTCGCGCATGATGCGCAGGGTGTCGTCGGCCGCGGAACGGGTATGGATCACCAGCGGCTTGCGACTGGCACGAGCGGCCCGGATGTGGGTGCGGAAGCGTTCGCGCTGCCACTCGAGGTCGCCGGTCAGCCGGAAGTAATCCAGCCCGGTCTCGCCGATCGCGACCACCTTGGGGTGATCGGCCAGCGCGACCAGTTGTTCCACCGTCGGCTCGGTGCAGTCCTCATGGTCGGGATGCACGCCGACCGAGGCGTACACATTCGGGTACGCCTCGGCCAGTGCGCGAATCTCGGGAAATTTTTCCAGCTCGACGCTGATGCACAGCGCGTGGCTCACCTGATTCTCAGCCATGAGGTCGAACACCTCAGGCAGCTTGCTGGCGAGTTCGGGAAAATTGATGTGACAGTGGGAATCGATGTACATGCGGTGGCGAGCACCGCGGGGGTGCTACATGGTGTGAGTGGGACGCACCGATTTTAACGAACCGCCGAGCAATCCTTCAATCTTGTTTTGTGCCGCCTTGCCGCTTTCGTTGAAAGCGAACTGCACGCCCACGCCCTGGGTGCGCCCGCCATGCGCGCCGGTGGGGGTCAGCCACACCACCTTGCCGGATACCGGCAGCTTGGCGGGATCCTCCATCAGGGTCAGCAGCATGAACACTTCCTCGCCCATCTTGTAGCTCTTGTTGGTGGGAATGAACAGTCCGCCCCCCTTGATGAAAGGCATGTAGGTCGCAAACAGCGCGGATCTTTCCTTGATCGACAGGGAAAGCACGCCAGGGCGGACTTGCGAGGTGACATCATTGACTGCTGCATTCATATTCAACTCTCTCAATCAAACAGGTGCCGGTACTGAATCAGCCAGGCTTCCAGCTGCAGGCTCCGGTTGAGTGGATGCGACAGCGTCCTGCCTTCGTTAGCCTGCGTTCTGGCGAGCGCCAGCAGCTTCGCCAGATCCGCCTCTTTTCCCAGCCGAGCCAGCACTTCAGCATAATCACGGTTGAACCGCACGCTGCCTTGCAGCTTGACTGCCAGCAAATCGCCCAGCCATTTGTAAGCCACGTTGTGCCAGGTCCGTGTGCCGACGGTTTTCCAGCGTTCCCCCAGCGTCACCGGATCGAGCTGGTCGGGGCGCGCCAGGCCTTCCAGCACGCTGCGGCGTTCATCCAGCTCGCCACTGTCGGCCCAGCGCAGCGCGTCGAGCGGCGTGCCGCCGGAGAGTGCCAGCAGGTTGCTTGCATCGTCCACCCCCTGCCCGGCCAGCCACGCCGCTGCCGTCTCGGCAGCCGGCAGGCCGATGTCGAGACGGGTGCAGCGGCTGCGGATGGTCGGCAGCAACCGGCGCGGCTGATCCGAGACCAGCACGAACACCGTATTTAACGGCGGTTCCTCAAGCACCTTTAGCAGGGCGTTGGCGGCCGCCGGATTGAGGCTGTCCGCCGGGTCGACCAGCACCACCCGAAAGCCCGCCCGGTAGGTGGAAAGCTGGACGTAATCGACCGTTTCGCGTGCCTGATCGACCTCGATGGTGCTGGCCATCTTGGTCTCGCCCTGTTTGTTGGTTTTCTCCTCCAGGGTGACGAGCCGGAAATCCGGGTGCCCGCCGGTGTCGAACCAGTGGCAGGCCGGGCACTGGCCGCAGGCCGCGCCATCGGTGAGCGGCGCTTCGCACAGCAGGGCCTGCGCCCACGCCCGCGCCAGTTCGCCCTTGCCCACCCCGCGCGGCCCCGCCAGCAGCAAGGCCTGCGCCGGGCGGGCGCGCGTCGCCAGCAAGCGCTGCCACGCCGATTCCAGCCAGGGATAGGGCGCGCTGCTCATGTCAGTGCCTGCAACAGCTGGCCGATTTCGGCCTGCAATTCGGCAATGCTGTGGCGCGCATCCAGCACGCGGATGCGCCCGGGTTCGGCCTGCGCACGATCGAGATAGGCATGGCGCACGCGGCTGAAGAAGCTGTCGGCCTCGCGCTCGAAACGGTCGGCCACGCGCGCGGCCAAGCGGCGCGCTTCCGCCACCTCCGGCGGCACATCGAACAGCAAGGTCAGGTCGGGCTGAAAGCCGCGCTGCACCCAGGCTTCCAGCGCGGTGATGCGTTCCACCGCGATGCCGCGCCCGCCGCACTGGTAGGCGTAGCTGGCATCGGTGAAGCGGTCGGACAGCACCCATGCGCCGCGCGCCAGCGCCGGCAGAATCAGGCGGGCCAGGTGTTCCTGGCGCGCGGCGAACATCAGCAGCAGTTCGGTGTCGGCGTCCATCTCCTGATGCAGCAGCAATTCACGCAGGGTTTCGCCAAGCGGCGTGCCGCCGGGCTCACGGGTAACGATCACCTCATGGCCCTGGCGGCGCAGCCAGTCGGCGACGAATTCAAGATGCGTGCTTTTGCCAGCGCCATCGACGCCTTCGAGGGTAATGAATTTGCCGGGGGCGTTCATCGCTGATAACGGTTGACTGCTCGATTGTGCGCATCGAGGCTGCTGGAAAACACATGGGTGCCGTCATTGCGCGATACAAAGTACAGCGCATCGGTTTTGGCCGGGTTGAGCGCGGCCTGGATCGCGGCTTCGCTGGGCATCGCAATCGGCGTCGGCGGCAGCCCGGCACGGGTATAGGTGTTGTACGGCGTGTCGGTTTGCAGGTCGACGCGGCGCAGGCGGCCGTCAAAGCGCTCGCCCAGCCCGTAGATCACGGTGGGATCGGTTTGCAGGCGCATTCCCAGCCTGAGCCGGTTCGTGAACACGCCGGCGATCTGCGGGCGCTCCGACGCCGCGCCGGTTTCCTTTTCGACGATCGACGCCATGATGAGTGCGTCGTACGGGGTGCGGTAGGGCAGCCCCGGCGCGCGGTTTTCCCAGGCGGCCATGAGCTTTTCCCGCTGCATGCGATAGGCGTGGCGCAGCACGTTGAGATCGGACGAATGCGGCGCAAATGAGTAGGTATCGGGAAACAGCAGACCTTCGGGGTGGCTTTCTTCGGCGCCGATCGCCCGCAGCAGTTCGGCATCGCTCATGCCGGCGCTGTCGTGCTTCAGCAGCGGCTGCGCGGCCAGGGCTGCGCGCACCTCGCGCCAGTTCCAGCCTTCGAGGAACTGGACGACCGCCTGCGAGACCTCGCCGCGCTCGATCATGCCATAGAGGGCCAGCGGCGAGAGCGGCTTGTCCAGCGTGTACACGCCGGCCTTGAGTGCCGCGCCCTTGCCGAGCACACGCCCGAGCAGCCAGAACACGGGGGCGTTGCCGATCACGCCTTCGCGTTCCAGCATCACGCTCAAGCTCCGCAAATGGGTGCCGGGCATCACATTGAAGGTTTTCGGCAAGGGCTCGATATGCAGGGGCTGGTTGCCATACGAGGCCAGCCCGCCGGCCAGCATCAGCGAGGCCAGCACGGCAAGTACGAACAGTCGCTTAATCAACGTCATCATCCAGGGCGGTTTTCAAAATATCGGTCCAGCCCACGGGCAACCAGGTCACGTCATCCAGCCGGGCCACGCGGCGCACCCCGATGACGCTGTTGCAAATCATCACTTCGTCGGCAGCGAGTATAGCGTCAGGCGAAAATTGGCCGACATCGGTGCGGATGCCACGACGCATCGCCGCGCGCAGCAGGCGCGTTCTCGCCACGCCGGCCACCCCACACTGACTCAAATCCGGGGTGAACAGTTCACCCTGCCTGGCCCAGAACAGATTGCTCATCACGCCGCCAATCACCGCGCCGCCATCGTCGCACAGCAGCCCCTCGAAGATTTCCGGGTCATCCCATTCCGCCCGCGCCAGCAGGTTCTCCAGCCGGTTCAGATGCTTGATCCCGGCCAGCCGGGGCTGCCGCGACAGGCGCAGCGTGCACCAGCGTGCCGTGACATCGACTGCCGCGTCGGGCCGGGCATGCGGCGGCAAAGGCGTGGACAACACGATGCGGGTGCAGGCCTGCGCGGCAGGCGGCGCATAGCCGCGTGCGCCGGCGCCCCGCGTGAGCATGATCTTGACGACCCCCTGCCCTGTCTCGGCCACCTGACAGACTTCGGCGAGCAAGCCTGCTTCGGCGGGACACGCCAGCGCCAGCGCCGCAGCGTCCGCGGCGAGTTTGGCGTACTGGTCACGCCACCACAGCGGCTGACCGGCGTGCGTGCGCAGGGTGCGGAACACGCCGTCGCCATAAGCCAGTCCGCGGTCCAGCGCGCTCACGCTGTCAGACCGTTGGCCGTTGACAAGGATCATGGTTCAAGCGCGCGCAACAGGCCGCGTGCCTTGGCGCGGGTTTCGTCGAGTTCGCGCGTGGCGATGGAATCGGCGACGATGCCGGCGCCGGCGCGAAAACTCAGCGTGCGCCCGCGCAGCAGGAAACTGCGGATCAGGATGTTGAAATCGAAGCTGCCGTCGCGGTTGATGTAGCCGGCGCTGCCGGTGTAGCCGCGGCGCGGCGCCTGCTCCAGCGCCTGGATGATCTGCATGGTGCGCACCTTGGGACACCCTGTGATGGTGCCGCCCGGAAACACCGCGCGCAAGGCGTCGAGCACGCGCATGCCTGGACGCAGCTTGCCGCGGACAGTGGATTCGATGTGATGCACGTGACGATAGCTGGCGATGTCCATCAGCGCGTCGACCTTCACGCTGCCCGGCTCGCACACCCGCCCGAGGTCGTTGCGTTCCAGGTCAACCAGCATGACGTGTTCGGCGCGCTCCTTGGGATGCGCCTGCAGACGAGCGCGCAGCGCGGCATCCTCGGCCGCATCCTCGCTGCGCGGATGGGTGCCGGCAATCGGCCGGGTTTCCAGCATCCCGTCCTGGCCAAGGCGAACCAGCCGCTCGGGCGACGAGCTCACGATCGCCCATTCATCCAGTTGCAGCAGCGCGGAAAATGGCGCCGGATTACGCTGCATCAGTTGCGCAAGCAGTGACGCCGCGGGAACCGGCGCGGCGAATTCCGCCTGCCAGCCGCGCGACAGATTGACCTGGAACACGTCACCCGCGCGTATGTAATCCTGAATGCGCGCAACCCCGGCGAGAAATGCGGCAGGATCGTCTTCGCGCAGGTCGCGCGGCGCAGGAACGGCCGGCAGCGGCGGATGCGTAGCCTCCAGATCGCGCTGCATGGCGTCCAGCAGTTCGGCCTGTCCGGCTTCGGCCATCAGCACGCAGCGCCCGTTCGCGCGATCGAACAGGATCGCCGCGGGAATGCGCGCCAGCCAGGCAAGGGGAAAATCAGGGTCGGCCGCCAGACCGACACTGGGCTCGAACAGGCCACCCAGCTCGTACGCGAACGCGCACAGCCAGCCGCCACTGAAGGGGAGGTCATGACTGGATTGCGGCGATGCCGGCTGCGGCTGCATCGCCGGATGCGACTGCAATCCGTTCAGGCCATCGACGGCGGCAATTCGCACGACATCCTGCGGGAACGCGAACAGCACGTCCCAGCCGGCATCGCCGCTGCTCAGAAACAGGCCGGGGTAACGCTGCGGATGGGCGCCCTGAAGCTGGATCAGATCAGGCCGCAACGTATTGGACGGCAGCGACCACTCCCGGATTTCAGGCATGGCCGGTCGATCCGCTGCGAGGGTCAAGCGCGCTTGAAAATCAGCGAGCCGTTGGTGCCGCCAAACCCGAAGTTGTTCTTGAGTGCAAAGTCGATCTTCATGTCACGCGCGGTATTGGCGCAGTAATCGAGGTCGCACTCCGGGTCTTGCGAGAAGATGTTGATGGTCGGCGGCGACACCTGATGATGCACCGCCAGCACGGAGAACACCGACTCCACGCCACCGGCGCCGCCCAGCAGATGGCCGGTCATCGACTTGGTCGAGTTGACCACCGTCTTGTAGGCCGCATCGCCCAGGGCGAGCTTGATCGCATCGGTTTCGTTCTTGTCGCCCATCGGCGTCGAGGTGCCGTGCGCGTTGATGTAATCGACCTGATCGGCATTGATGCCGGCATCGCGCATCGCGTTCAGCATCGAACGCCTGGGCCCGTCGGTGCTCGGCGACGTCACATGGTAGGCGTCGCCGCTCATGCCAAAGCCCACCACCTCGGCGTAGATTTTTGCGCCGCGTGCCTTGGCGTGCTCGTACTCCTCAAGCACCAGCACGCCGGCGCCCTCGCCCAGCACAAAGCCGTCGCGATCCTTGTCCCACGGACGGCTGGCCGTGGCCGGGTCGTCGTTGCGGGTGGACAGCGCGCGGGCGGCGGCGAAGCCGCCCAGACCCAGCGGCGAAGTCGCGCACTCGGCGCCGCCGGCGACCATCACGTCGGCATCGCCATGCTCGATCATGCGGGCGGACAGACCCACCGCATGCAGGCCGGTGGTGCAGGCAGTGACAACCGCCAGGTTGGGCCCTTTCAATCCGAACTGGATGGAAAGGTTGCCGGAAATCATATTGATGATGGAACCCGGAATAAAGAAGGGGGAAATCTTCCTCGGGCCGGATTCCATAAACAGGGTGTGGGTTTCCTCGATCAGCGGCAGACCGCCGATCCCGGAACCGATATTGACGCCAATGCGCTCGGCGTTGGCTTCGGTGACTTCAATGCCCGAGTCGCGTATCGCCTGAATGCCGGCGGCCATGCCGAACTGGATGAAAACATCCATGCGGCGCGCCTCCTTCGGATTGAGATACTGCCCAACGTCGAAATCCTTGACCTCGCCCCCAATCTGCGAGGTGAAAGGCGAAGGATCGAAACGAGTAATCCGGGCGATTCCGGTACGTCCGGCAACCAGGTTGTCCCAGGCTTCCGGAATAGTGTTGCCGACCGGGGAAACGATCCCCAGGCCGGTGATGACGACGCGACGTTTGGACAAAACTCAGTCCTCTTGACTGGGGTGAACGATCAGCTCGGGTGGCTGTTGATGTAGTCAATCGCCTGCTGGACGGTGGTGATTTTTTCCGCGTCTTCGTCGGGAATCTCACAGCCGAATTCTTCCTCCAGCGCCATCACCAGCTCGACCGTATCGAGCGAATCGGCGCCCAGGTCACCGACGAAGGAAGACTCGTTCTTGATGTCCGCCTCGTTGACGCCCAACTGCTCGGCGACGACTTTAATTACACGCTGCACGTTTTCCATTACTCATCCTCTCTTGAAATTAGGCGCCAACAAAATTGAAGCCCGGAAAATAAAACTTTGCGATTCTACCAAACTTTGCAGGGCGGCTACGCCATGTACATGCCACCGTTGACATGCAGCGTGGTGCCCGAAATATAGCCGGCGGCGGGCGACGCCAGAAACGCGACAGCCTGTGCAATGTCTTCGGCGGCGCCGAGCCGACCCAGCGGGATGTGCGCAAGCAAGGCCTGGCGTTGCGCATCCGGCAGCGCGCGCGTCATGTCGGTGTCGATGAAGCCCGGCGCCACGCAGTTCACCGTGATGTTGCGGCTGCCGACTTCACGCGCCAGCGACTTGGTGAAGCCCATGATGCCGGCCTTGGCCGCACTGTAATTGGTCTGCCCGGCATTGCCCATTGCACCCACGACCGAGGCGATGGAAATGATGCGTCCCGTACGCGCCTTCATCATCGCGCGCAGCACCGCGCGCGACAGCCGGAACACCGATGTCAGGTTGGTCGCCAGGATGTCGTCCCACTCCTCGTCCTTCATCCGCATCAGCAGATTGTCACGGGTGATGCCGGCGTTGTTGACCAGGATGCCGATATCGCCGAACTGCGCACTGACCGCCGCGATGACGGCATCGACCTCGGCTGCGTCGGTGACATTGAGCTTCATCCCGCTGCCCTTGATGTTGGCTGCGGCGAGGTAATCGCTGATGGCCCGCGCGCCCTTGTCGCTGGTGGCGGTGCCGACCACGGTAGCGCCCGCCTGACCGAGTGCCAGCGCGATCGCCTGGCCGATTCCACGGCTGGCGCCGGTCACTAACGCCACCTGTCCTTCAAGACTCGCGCCAGGCGCAAGGTGTCCTTGCATGGTGTCTCCTTATTGACTGAGTGCGGCCGCGAGGCTGGCTTCGTCCACCAGCGCCACCGCCGGCAGGCTGTCGTCGATGCGCTTGGCGAGCCCCGCCAACACCTTGCCGGGCCCGCATTCGATCACGCGCTCGATACCGGCGGCTTTCAGCGCCTGCACGGTTTCGCCCCAGCGCACCGGGGTATGCAACTGCTTCGCCAGCGCGGCACGGATTGCATCCGCCTCATGGTGGCTTTGCACATCGGTGTTGTGCAGCACCGGAATCGCGGGCGTTGCAATCGTCACGCCCTGCAGATACGCGAGTAATTTTTCAGCGGCCGGCAGCATCAGCGAGGAATGCGACGGCACGGACACCGGCAGCGGCAGCGCGCGCTTGGCGCCTTTTTCCTTCGCCAGCACCATGGCACGTTCCACTGCTGCCTTGTTGCCGGCAATCACCACCTGGCCGGGCGAGTTGAGATTGACCGCCTCGACCACTTCGCCCGCTGCCGCCTCCCTGCAAACTGCGCGCACCGCATCGTCGTCCAGCCCCAGGATCGCGGACATGGCGCCAATCCCTTCGGGAACCGCCGCCTGCATCGCCTCGGCGCGGAAGCGCACCAGCCTGATCGCATCGGCAAAGCCCAGTGCCCCGGCAGCCACTAGCGCGGCATATTCGCCCAGGCTGTGCCCTGCCAGCAACGCCGGCGTTGCGCCGCCTGCGGCCTGCCACACGCGCCAGACGGCGACATCGGCCGCCAGCATGGCGGGCTGGGTATTGACCGTCTGGTTGAGCAGCTCGGCCGGGCCGTCGGTGACCAGCGCCCACAGGTCCTGACCCAGCGCGTCGGAGGCCTCGGCAAAGGTGGCGCGCACGTCGGCGCGCTCGCCCCAGCCCTGCATCATGCCGACCGATTGCGAGCCCTGTCCGGGGAAAACGAAAGCCAGTTTCATCAAAGGTCTTCCTAGTATTTGAGGAGCGCGGAGCCCCAGGTGAAGCCGCCGCCGAAGGCCTCCATCAGCACCGTCTGGCCGCGCTGGATGCGGCCGTCGCGCACCGCCACGTCAAACGCCAGCGGCACCGAGGCGGCCGAGGTATTGCCATGGCCGGCCACGGTGGTGACGACATGGTCCATGCTCATGCCGAGCTTTTTCGCGGTGGCGGAAATGATGCGGATGTTGGCCTGGTGCGGCACCAGCCAGTCGATGCCGGACTTCTGCAGGCCGTTGGCTTCCAGCGTCTCGTCGACGATGCGATCGAGCGTATTGACCGCCATCTTGAATACGGGATTGCCTTCCATCCGCATCAGCGCAGGCTCCTTCATGCCGGTCGAAGGGCCGGTGGTGGTGCGCAGCAATTCCTTGTGGCGGCCGTCGGCATGAATGTGGGTGGCGATGATGCCCGGCTCGCTCGACGCCCCCAGCACCACCGCACCCGCGCCGTCGCCCCACAGGATGCAGTTGCCGCGGTCGTTCCAGTCGGTGATGCGCGACAAGGTTTCCGCGCCCACCACCAGCACGTGTTTGGCGGCGCCGGTCTTGATGAACTGATCGGCCACGCTCAGGGCATAGATAAAGCCGCTGCACACCGCCTGCAGGTCGAACGCCGGGCGGCCGTTGGTCATCCCGAGCTTGGACTGCACGATGCAGGCGGTGCTGGGAAAAACCAGGTCGGGCGTGGTGGTGGCGACCAGTAGCAGATCGATGTCATCCACCGCCAGCCCCGCCGCATCAAGCGCGGCGCGTGCCGCCTGCGCCGCCAGATCGCTGGTGAACTCGCCCTCGGCGGCAATATGTCGTTCGCGGATGCCGGTGCGATCGACGATCCACTGATCGTTCGTATCGATCAGTTTTTCGAGGTCGGCGTTGGTCAGGATGCGCGCCGGCAGGTAGCTGCCGGTGCCAAGAATGCGGGAATAGGTCAAGCGGCCACCCGTTGCAGGAGTTGGATCTGGTCGGTGATGCGCTTCAGCACGTTGTTGCGAACTTCATTACTGGCGGTGTCGATAGCGTGTTCGAACGCGAAGCGGTCGGCCGAGCCATGGCTTTTCACCACCACGCCCTTGAGCCCCAGCAGCGTGGCGCCGTTGTAGCGGCGCGGATCGAGGCGGCGCTTGAAGGCATTGAGCACCGGCAAGGCCAGCAGGCCGGCAATGCGGGTCAGCCAATTGCGCTTGAACTCGGTGCGCAGCGTGGTGGAAATCATCTTGACCAGGCCTTCGGAAGCCTTCAGGGTGACGTTGCCGACAAAGCCATCGCACACCACCACATCGGTGGTGCCCTTGAAGATATCGTCGCCTTCGACGTTGCCGTAGAAGTTCAGGTGACTGCCGCGCAACAGTTCGGCGGCCTGCTTGACGATCTCGTTGCCCTTGATGTCTTCCTCGCCGATATTCAGCAGCCCCACCGTCGGGTTCGGCTTGTGATCCACCGCCGATACCAGCATCGCGCCCATGACGCCGAACTGCAGCAGATGCTCGGCCGTGCAATCGACGTTGGCGCCCATGTCCAGCACCAGCGTGTTGCCGCTGATCGTCGGCAGCACGGCGGCAATGGCGGGGCGGTCGATTCCGGGCAGGGTTTTCAGGACGAAGCGCGCGGTCGCCATCAGGGCGCCGGTGTTGCCGGCCGACACGCAGGCATCCGCCTCGCCGGACTTGACGAGGTCGATGGCCACCCGCATGGAGGAATCCTTCTTGCCGCGCAGCGCCAGCGTGGGCGCCTCGTCCATCGCCACCACCTGGCTGGCGTGGCGCACGATGAGGCGAGGCCCGGAATTGGCGCGGCGCGCCTTGAGCTCGGCCGCGATGATGTCCTGCGGCCCGACCAGAATCACATTCAGGTCGGGATGACGCGCAAGGCAACGGATCGCCGCTGGAACCGTGACATGGGGGCCGTGGTCGCCCCCCATGACGTCAATGGCGACTGTGATGTTTCTCATGCAGCCGGAATCGTTAGCCAAAACGCGCCGAACTGCAGCGCGTCAGGAAATTATTCGCCTTTTGCCTTGACGACTTTGCGGCCACGATAAAAGCCGCTGGGGCTGATATGGTGACGCATATGCACTTCACCCGTGGTCGGCTCGATGGCCAGTTGCGGGCTGGCCAGGAAGTCGTGCGAGCGGTGCATACCGCGCTTGGACGGGGATTTTTTGTTCTGCTGGACTGCCATTTCTTGCTCCTTAAATTCCGTTGCACCCAACCAGGTACATTATTTTAAAGCCGTTAAAAATCACTGCGCCCCTGTTACGGAGCATTCACCTTCCGCGTGCATCACAGCCAGCGGCAGGCTCAACAACACTTCATCCTCAACCAGATCGACAAGGTTGAGGGTCTCACCGGCCTGGATTGCGTCGCTGTCAGGCAGCGCATCCAGCCTTTCCATCTCGGCTTCGTTGCGCGCCAGATACAAGGTGCGCCCGACGTCAACTACATACGGCATGTTGCCCAGACAACGCTGACAGGGCAACTCCACCTTGCCGCTGACCGTCAGCTGCAGGGCCAGGCTGCCCCGCTGATCCACGCGCCCAAGCACTCGACAGAACAGCGTGCCTTGCGTAAATTCATGGGCAAGACGCGGAAACGCAGCCACCTCCGAGCGGGTTTCCCACGACTGGCCATCCCTGCAAAAACGCCATGGATCAACTTCGATTGGCTGAAGCATGGCGGATTCAATCATGGGGCACCCAGTAAGATATGGCCATCAACATTAGCCGGCGATGATATGATTTCGCGTTCTTTTTGTCAAAGAAACCCCAGCCTTCTCAACGTCAGGCGATTCCATGCTTAAGAAAATACTGGTCGCCAACCGAGGCGAGATCGCCGTCCGCATCGTGCGCGCCTGCGCCGAACTGGGCATCAAGTCGGTCGCCATCTACACCGACGCCGACCGCCACGCGCTCCACGTGAAGAAGGCCGACGAGGCCTACCACATCGGCAAGGACCCCATTCTCGGCTATCTGAACGCGCACACGCTGGTCAACCTGGCGGCCGCCTCGGGCTGCGACGCCCTGCATCCGGGCTACGGTTTCCTTTCCGAAAATCCCGACCTCGCCACCATCTGCGCGCGCCGTGGCATCCGCTTCATCGGCCCCTCGCCCGACGTGATTCGCCGCATGGGCGACAAGATCCAGGCCAGGAACGCCATGATCGCCGCCGGCATCCCGGTGATCCCCGGCTCCGACCACAACCTGGAAAACGTCGAGGAGGCGCGTGTGCTGGCCGGCAAGTTCGGCTATCCGGTGATGCTCAAGGCCACCAACGGCGGCGGCGGCCGCGGCATCCGCCGCTGCGACAGCGAGGAAGAGCTGCTTAAAAACTATGACCGCGTGGTGTCGGAGGCCAGCAAGGCCTTCGGCAAGCCCGAGGTCTTCGTCGAAAAATGCGTGGTGCGGCCCAAGCACATCGAAGTGCAGGTGCTGGGCGACACCCAGGGCAACGTGATCCACCTGTTCGAGCGCGACTGCTCGATCCAGCGCCGCAACCAGAAGCTGATCGAGATCGCGCCGAGCCCGCAGCTCACCGAGGCGCAGCGGCAATACATCGGCAAGCTGGCGGTGCGCGCCGCCAAATCGGTGGGCTACGTGAACGCCGGCACGGTCGAGTTCCTGCTCGACCAGGACAACCAGTTCTATTTCATGGAAATGAACACCCGGCTGCAGGTGGAGCATCCCATCACCGAGACCATTACCGGCGTCGACATCGTGCAGGAGCAGATCCGCATTGCGTCCGGCCTGCCGCTGCAGTACAAGCAGGACGAAATCAAGCACCGCGGCTACGCCATCGAATTCCGCATCAACGCCGAAGACCCGAAAAACGAGTTCCTGCCCAGCCTCGGCCGCATCACCCGCTACTATTCTCCGGGCGGCCCCGGCGTGCGCGTCGACGCGGCGATCTACACCGACTATGTCATTCCGCCCTACTTCGATTCGATGTGCGCCAAGCTCACGGTGTGGAATCTGAACTGGGACGCGACCATCGCACGCGGGCGCCGCGCGCTCGACGACATGCTGGTGTATGGCGTGAAAACGACGATCCCCTATTACCAGGAAATCCTGAAGAACCCCGAATTCCGCAGCGGGCGCTTCAACACCGGCTTTGTCGACGAGCACCCGGAGCTCACCCAGTACACTGAAAAGAAACCGCCGGAAGTGATCGCGGCCGCCATTGCGGCCGCCATCGCCGCCCACCAAGGATTGTAATCATGGCCAAAGTACACATCACCGACCTCGTCCTGCGCGACGGCCACCAGTCGCTCATCGCCACCCGCATGCAGACCGCCGACATGCTGCCGATCTGCAGCAAGCTCGATCAGGTCGGCTTCTGGTCGCTGGAGGCCTGGGGCGGCGCCACCTTCGACGCGTGCGTGCGTTTTTTGCGCGAAGACCCGTGGGAGCGCCTGCGCAAACTCAGGAAGGCGCTGCCCAACACGCCGATCCAGATGCTGCTGCGCGGGCAGAACCTGCTCGGTTACCGCAACTATTCCGACGACGTGGTGCGCGCCTTCGTGCAGAAGTCCGCCGACAACGGCGTTGACGTGTTCCGCGTATTCGACGCGATGAACGACCTCAGGAACCTGCGCGTATCGATCGAGGCGGTGAAAGCCGCCGGCAAGCACGCCGAAGGCACGGTCAGCTACACCACCAGCCCGGTGCACAACATCCCGCATTTTGTCGAACTCGCCCGCGGCCTGGCGGAGATGGGCTGCGACACCATCGCGATCAAGGACATGGCGGGTCTGCTCACGCCCTACACCGCGTTCGAACTGGTGCGCGAAATTCGCGCGGCCACCGATCTGCCGATCCATACCCACAGCCACGCCACCTCCGGCCTCGCGCACATGACGCACTTGAAGGCGGTGGAAGCGGGCGCGACCATCATCGACACCTGCGTCGGCGCGTTCGCCGAGGGCGCCAGCCACCCCACCACGCAGAGCATGGTCGCGGCGCTCGCCGGCACCGAATACGACACGGGCCTGTCGCTGCCGCTGATCGAGGAAATCTCGGCCTATTTCAAGGAAGTCCGCAAGAAATACTGGCAGTTTGAGTCCGCCTTCACCGGCACCGACACGCGCGTGCTGATCAACCAGGTGCCGGGCGGAATGATTTCCAACCTCGCCAACCAGTTGAAGGAGCAAGGCGCGCTCGACAGCATGGACGCCGTGCTCGAGGAAATTCCGCGCGTGCGCGAAGACCTCGGTTTCCCGCCGCTGGTGACGCCCACCTCTCAGATCGTCGGCACCCAGGCCGCGCTGAACGTCCTGACGGGCGCGCGCTACAAGTCGGTCACCAACGAGGTGAAGCTCTACCTGCAGGGTCGCTACGGCCAGGCGCCGGGCCACATCAACGAGGAGGTGCGCAAGATTGCCATCGGCGATCTCGACGTCACCACCTGCCGCCCGGCCGACCTCTTGGGCGACGAGCTCGACAAGCTGCGCGGCGAGATCGAGGGCCTGGCCAAGTCAGACGAGGACGTCCTGACCTATGCCATGTTCCCCGAAATCGGCAAGGTCTGGCTGCAGGAACGCGCCGCCGGCAGCCTCAAGCCCGAACAGCTGCTGCCGCCGGCCGCGGCGCAGCAGGACAACGGTCCGCGCTACGCCGCCGACGAATTCAAGATCACGCTGCACGGCGAGACCTACCACATCAAGCTGTCGGGCAGCGGCCGCAGCGATTCCACCCAGCGGCCCTATTTCGTGTCGGTCGACGGCGTCACGGAAGAAGTGCTGGTCGAATCGCTGAACGAGGTCGCCATCGAAACGGGCGGCGACAGCGCCCCGCGCAAGGCCGCCGCGGCACCCACCGCGCCCGGCCAGAAGCCGCGCGCCAGCCATCCCGGGCATGTCACCGCCGCCATGCCCGGCACCGTCGTCGACGTGCTGGTCAGCATCGGCCAGGCGGTCAAGGCCGGCGACGGCGTGCTGGTGATCGAGGCGATGAAAATGGAGAATGAGGTGCAGGCGCCGATCGCCGGCGTCGTCATCAGCATTTTCGCCAAGAAAGGCGACGCGGTGACGCCCGACATGGCGCTGGTCGAGATCCAGCCGGAATGACGCTCGTTTTGGCTTCGACCTCGCGCTACCGGCGCGAACTGCTGTCGCGCCTGCATCTCCCGTTCGAAGTGCTGTCGCCCGACGTC
>JBAQND010000274.1:0-2115 GCA_049303455.1 Thiobacillus sp. | reverse complement strand
TGGGCGGGGCGTGTCCTGCGCACCGCAACTTCTGCATGATCATCCTCAAGAATCTCAGCCTGCGGCGTGGCGCCAAGGTCCTGCTCGACAACGCGTCGGTATCGATCAATCCCGGTGAAAGGGTCGGCCTGGTGGGGCGAAACGGCGCCGGCAAGTCGAGCCTGTTCGCGCTCCTGAACGGCACCCTGCACGAGGATAAAGGCGACTTTTCCATCCCGTCGCAATGGCGCATGGCGCAGGTGGCGCAGGACATGCCGGAAACGGCCGAGTCCGCGACCGATTTCGTTATCGCCGGCGACACTGCCCTGGCTGCGGCGCAGGCCGAGGTGACCGCCGCCGAGGAAAGCGACGACGGCGAACGCATGGCGCATGCCTACATGGCGCTGCACGACGCCGGCGCACACGACGCGCAGTCGCGCGCGCAGTCGCTGATTCTCGGGCTGGGGTTCCAAGTACGCGAGTTGAACCAGCCGGTCAACAGCTTTTCCGGCGGCTGGCGCATGCGGCTGCAGCTGGCGCGCGCGCTGATGTGCCCGTCGGAGCTGCTGCTGCTCGACGAACCGACCAACCACCTGGATCTGGACGCGCTGGTGTGGCTCGAGGCCTGGCTCAAGAAATATCCCGGCACCATGCTGGTGATCAGCCACGACCGCGAGTTTCTCGATGCGGTGACCAATGTCACGATCCACATCGAAAACGGCCAGCTCACCCGCTACGGCGGCAACTACAGCACCTTCGAGGACATGCGCGCCGAGCAGATGGCGCTGCAGCAGGCGGCGTTCGCCAAGCAGCAGGACAAGATCGCTCACCTGCAGGAATTCATCAACCGCTTCAAGGCCAAGGCCAGCAAGGCCAAGCAGGCGCAAAGCCGGGTCAAGGCGCTCGATCGGATGGAGCGCCTGGCGCCGATGCTGGCGAATGCGGAATTCACCTTCGAATTCAATGAGCCGCTCAACCTGCCCAACCCGATGCTGTCGATCGACGACGCCAGCTTCGGCTACCCGCCGCCTGCCGGCTCACCGCCCGGCACGCCATCGACGGTGATCGTGCAGCACGTCAGCAAATCGGTGTTTGCCGGACAGCGCATCGGCATCCTCGGCGCCAACGGCCAGGGCAAATCGACGCTGGTGAAGACGGTCGCGCGCACCCTGCCGGTGGTCGCAGGTGAAGTGATCGAGGGCCGCGGCCTCAACATCGGCTACTTCGCGCAGCAGGAGCTCGACGTGCTGCGCCCCGCCGACAACCCGCTGGAACACATGATCCGCCTCGCCCGCGACACCCTCGTCAACGGCGGCGCCGGCCAGTTCAGCAGCCGCGAGCAGGATCTGCGCACGTTTCTTGGCACCTTCAACTTCAACGGCGACATGGTCAAGCAGGCGGTCGGTACCATGAGCGGCGGCGAGAAGGCGCGCCTGGTGCTGTGCATGATCGTGTGGCAGCGTCCCAATCTGCTGCTGCTCGACGAACCGACCAACCACCTGGATCTGGCCACGCGCGAGGCGCTGGCGATGGCACTGAATGAATTCGATGGCACCGTCATGCTGGTCAGCCACGACCGTGCTCTGCTGCGATCCGTCTGCGACGAATTCTGGCTGGTCACGCGCGGCGGCGTCGAGCCGTTCGACGGCGACCTGGACGACTACCAGCGCTATCTGCTGGATGAGGGCAAGCGCCTGCGCGAAAGCCTGAAGGAGGCCGGCAAGGCGGAGCTACCCAAGCCGGCGCCGGCGCCCGTGGCTGAGAAGCGTGCGGCGCCGAGCGGCAAGCTCAAACCGCTCAAGCAGTCACTGGAAAAGCTCGACAAGAGCATGGCCGTGCTTCATACGGAAAAGGCAGCGCTCGAAGCGCGCCTGGCCGAGACGCTGTCGGTCGAGGCGATTACCGAAACCGGCGCGCAGTTGCAGCACGTCAACGCGGAACTGGCGCGCGAGGAGGGCAAGTGGATGGAGTTGTCGGAGCAGATCGAGGCGCTGGAGAAGATGAGCGCTTAGTAGTTCGTTCCATTAAAACAAATACAAATTAAGCGATTCCGATATCGAACTTGTTCCATCGAAACACAACGGGTAGCTGATTCATTTCATCGATGCCCTTGAGGATGCGCGCCTTGAGTTCGTC
>JBAQND010000273.1:0-3119 GCA_049303455.1 Thiobacillus sp. | reverse complement strand
AAATCGATCTCGCGCTTTGGCATCCAGTGTTGCTGGAAATGTTTGCTTGAGGCGGCAGAAATGAGTAGCAGGGGGCGCTGGACAAAAGACCAATTAAAGCTGGCTTTCAATCTTTACTGCTGGGCGGAGGCCAGACCGTGCCGCACCTGCATATTCATCTGATTTCCCGCTACTGGGGCGACAAGGAAGACCCGCGGGGCGGTGTACGCTGGGTACTGCCGGATAAGGCAAAATACTGGGCATGACGCATGTTGATGTTGCAAAATCCGACGCATGTAGATTATTGAGATCGAGAACTATTGATGGAATTTGATGATGGCCTCTATGACCAAGTTCTATCTGAAGCTCAGTGGTGTGCACTGTCAAAAACGACTGATGAGAATGGCCGCACGCTAGAGCCTCTTTCACCAGAAGATATTCCCGAGCGATTGGCTGATGTATTAGCGCGCCAGTTAGCCCAGATACTTGACGATCTTGAAGGGGTTGGGCAGGACAAGCTCCAACGGCAACTAGAACTGGTCAATTCCATCCTGATAGATGTTCGCCATCGTCTCGGAAATGCGGGCAATCAAATCGACACCCTGTCGGCCCCGCTTCAACTGCTCAGTGCCATTCACCGTCATAGCCCGCCGCCTACACTGCCCGATACCGGCCTGGCTTTTCCTTGGCTTTTTACAGCGGGCAAGGGTTCTCCATCACTGTTGACTGAATTGCGACGCGAGCTTTCTGCTTGCGACCAGGTAGACATCCTGGTCAGTTTCATCACCCACTCCGGGGTGCGCAAGTTGCTCGATATTCTGCAATCGGCGACTGCCCTAGGTGCTGATGGACAGCCACGGACCCGGTTGCGCGTATTGACCACCACCTACACGGGCGCCACGGAAATTCAGGCCTTGGACGAATTGGCCAAATTGCCGGGCTGCGAAATCAAGATTTCTCTGGATGGCCGTCGGACTCGGCTGCATGCCAAAGCCTGGCTGTTCCAGCGCAAGACCGGCTTCGGTTCGGCCTATGTTGGGAGTGCCAACCTGTCTGGTGCCGCCTTGATGGGCGGGCTTGAATGGACGGTGAAATTCACGCAACGTGGACAGCCCGGCCTCTTCGAGCGGGCCAAAGCGCATTTCGAAACCCTCTGGGACGACAACGAATTCCAGACCTACGACCCCGCCAATCCCAGCCACCGATCTGCCCTGAAAGAGGCCCTGCAGAGGGAGTCCGGCGATGACATTGTGGCGCGGCCGACCTTTTTCGATCTTCAGCCCAAGACATACCAACAGGGGATGCTCGATCAACTCCAGATCGAGCGGGAACATGAGCGCAGGCGCAATCTGATCGTGGCCGCCACTGGCACAGGTAAAACGGTCGTGGCAGCGTTCGACTATCGAAGAACCTGTGAGTTGGAAGGCGGGCGGCCGCGGCTGCTTTTCGTGGCCCACCGGGAAGAAATCCTGAGACAAGCCTTGCGCACTTACCGTGAGGTGTTGCGCGACCATTCCTTTGGCGAATTATTAGCAGCTGGGGCCGAACCTGAACGCTTTGATCATCTGTTCGCCACCATTGATAGCGTGGCGGCCCGTGACCTGGTTGCACATTGTGGCTCGGGCTACTGGCATACCGTGGTGGTGGATGAATGCCACCGCTTGGCGGCCAACCGATTCCATAGCTTTGTCACCACGATCAGCCCGCGCATCCTGCTGGGCTTAACGGCCACCCCCGAGCGAAGTGATGGCCAACCCATCTTGTGCTATTTCGATAACCGACCCGATGGCTCACCAGCTGTCGAGCTACGGCTCTGGCATGCACTCGACCAGCAATTGCTTAGCCCTTTTGAGTATTACGCCTGTGACGATGACACCGATTTTTCCGAGGTGCCGTGGGAACAACCGGGTGAACTGGCTGCTATCGATAATTTGGTCACTGGCAATGATGTACGGGCACGGCTTGTTCTCAACGAGTGGCGTCGCTTGGCCGGTGAGCCCACCCATGGCCGTACTTTAGTCTTCTGTGTTTCAGTGGCACATGCGGAGTACATGACCGAGGTGCTGAATCAGGCGGGTATCAAAACGCTTTGTGTTGTCGGCAGCACACCCCAGGACGAGCGAAGGCGTGCCCCCGAGCGGCTGGCGAGCGGTGAGGTTGCAGCCTTGGTGACTTGCGACCTCTACAACGAGGGGGTGGACCTGCCACTGGTGGATACCTTGTTGTTGCTTCGTCCCACACAGAGCCCCGTATTGTTCCAGCAGCAAATTGGTCGGGGCTTGCGTTTAGCCAAGGGCAAGGAAAGCTGTCTGGTCTTAGATTTTGTCGGTCGTCACAGAGAAGAATTCCGTTTTGATCGTCTGCTTTCATCAATAACAGGACTCTCTCGGGGGCAGTTGATAGACGCGGTAGATAAGGGATTTGGCACTTTACCACCCGGCTGCCATATCCATCTGCAACGTCAGGCCCGGGATCAAATCCTGAGTAGCTTGAGAAAACTGGTTCAGCAGAATTGGCGCCGGCTACGTACCGAATTGCAAACGTATGTAGCGCTGCGAGGGCGGAGTAAGGTTCGCTTGGCCACCTTCCTGAGTGAGCAGGCTGTTGAACTGGAAGACTTGTACCGTAGCAATGGTCGTTCTGGCTGGACGAACTTGAAACGGGATGCCGGCTTGTTGACCTCCGTTGCGGGCCAGGAAGATGATTATTTCGGCCGTCGCTTCGGTGACTTACTACATTTCAATGACACGGAGCGCATTGATTTACTGCTCAAGGTCGGGGAACCGGATGCGCTTTATTTTCCGGAAAACGAGCGGGAACGTCGACTGCTCCAGATGCTGGCGTATCAGGTAGATGGGCAGCATCACCAGAGCGGGACAGGAGCTGATTTTCAGCAACGCCTGCTTGACCATCCTGATCACCGTGCTGAGTTGTCAGAACTCGGCGAAGTACTGCAGGCCAGAAGCACGCTGCTTAGTCGTGCAATACCCGGTTTGGAAGACGCGCCGTTGTGTCTGCATGGGGCTTATGGCATCCGTGAAATCCTTACCGCACTGGGCTGGTTAACACCGGAGCGACGCACCCCCTTCCAGGCTGGCGTTCTAGCCTTGCATGATCGCAAGACAGAACTGCTCTTCGTG
>JBAQND010000272.1:0-7683 GCA_049303455.1 Thiobacillus sp. | reverse complement strand
GTAGGTGTTGGTGTTGGTGTTGGTGTTGGTGTTGGTGTTGGTGTTGGTGTTGGTGTTGGTGTTGGTGTTGGTGTTGGTGTTGGTGTTGGTGTCGGGGCAACATAGCCTTCCCGCATTGCATAGCAGCTGTCCTCGGCTCCACCAGTCAGACTGAGGCAGGACCAGGTAAAACCCGCCGGGCTGGAGACAGCTAACGCCATTTTCCCGGAGCCGCATTGGTTCGTGGTCGGCAAAGCGGCGACCGTGGTGCCGTTCGCGCCACCACATTCGGCATCGGCCGGCGTTGTGGCACTGGCACCAAGGCCAGGGTTAGCGGCCAACGCAACCACAGCACTCGAAGGCTTGACCACAACCTTGGCGGGGGTGCTGACAAAGGTATCACCAGTACCCACCTCGCCCACCACAGTGAACGTAAATTCCTGGGTTTCGCTTGCGTCGCCCAGTCCGACCGGGGTCGTATATTTGATAGGGTTACCTGCGAGGTAGTCGGTCAGGGGAACGACTCCCGTGACGGAGGTGCCGTTCATCTTCCAGTCGATGCTGGCAAGCACGCCGCCTGTGCACTCGGCGGTCAGTTGAAGCGTTTGCCCCTCGGTGATGATCGAGTAGGCAGGCGTGATCGGACATTTGATTTCGACCGCCAGCGCGGAGCCGCTCAGGAGGCCGGCGGCGATCGCTACCGATAGCTTGCTTTTCAACAGATTCATTTCGCTTCCTTTCAAGACTGACGTCTCAGTTGACCGGGGGCACAATTTACTTTTATTTTTATTTAGTTTCAACGCTGTCCGCATTTCAAACATGCAGACCGTAGAGTGCGCGCATGACATTAAGTTCGAATTATATCGCGATTGCCCTGCATACATATACGATCGCAACCTGCCTGCGGATCTTTCGACGATGTGCCAGGAATCGAACATTCGATCCCGTGCAGGGTATAGCGGCAACCTCACGCGTAACTTGAGGGTTTTTTTGGCTGCGTCAATGTTGGTTGTTGAAGTCATGTCTTGCCCCCTCTGATGAAGCCCCTGCCCTGCGGCATCCCGCAGGCGCCCCTGTAGGAGCGGCTTCAGCCGCGATGCGGGCGGTAGCCCGCAAAGGGGCGCGGCCTTGGCGAGCTTTGCCCTTTTGCACCTTGCGGCGCATCGCGGCTGCAGCCGCTCCTACAAGGGCTGGCCGACACCAACAAATAACGATGGAAGAGCTTTTTGCCACTGCAAAATATGCATTGACTTCGCAATGGAACGAATGCGTGAGGACTCTCAAACCAAATCCGGAACCCGTTGAACGGCACCCGGCCGCCCCAGGATGCGTACCACAACCTATGTCCAGGCACCTCTGTCCTTCAAAATCCGCATGGCACCCATGGCCACCATTTGGCCCGGCCGGGGGCGCACATAAAAAAACCCCACCTTCATCACAAAGGCGGGGTTTATAAAACCCGAAGAGGCTGCTCGCGCAGGCTCCCGGGTTCAGTTCAAACTATTTATTACGGAGCAACATAACCACGAACAATGGTGTGCTCCGTGGAGGAACCGTAGTTCACCGTTGCACCACCCGCATCGCGAACGATAGCCGAGAAGCCGATGGTCGGCAGACCCAGAATCCCGTTCAGGCCGGTTGTAGCCGCTGCTGCTTCGGAGAAGGTCAGCTGCGCCCAGCCAGCGGTGCCCACGCCGCTGGTATCCACAGCCAGACGGTTGTCACCTGCGCCGAATACGCTGCTGCTGTTGAAGTCAATCACGTTGGCTTCGTAGCACAGCGCCACGGTCGGGCTGGAGGGGTTGTACGGCGAGAACTGGGTGTCGTCGACCGAAACAACCGTGCCTTCCTCGCGGTTGTACAGGCTCATGCCGATGTTGTCGCAGGATTTGCCGTTCGTAGTTGCTGTCTCGGCAAACCACTCGCTAAACGGCGCTACAGCTGTACCGCCTACCGTGGTACCCACGCTGGTATAGCCATCCGTGTAGTGATGCTTGGTCGGGAAGGTCACTACCCAGCTGGTCGAAGCGCCTGCTCCGGTCGCGAATTCGTTCACCACCGAGGCGGCGGCAAGCAAGCTGGTCACGGCATCTTCCGAGGCGGCAATGCCGCTCACGGTCATGGGTGCGCCATTGTCCAGGAAGTTTATGGTCGCTGGAATCGTCCCGTCAGTCAGGCTCGGCGAGACGTCCGAGGGAGGATAGACGATGTTTTCCGCGGAGAAGTCCTCGATCGCGGTGGGCTCGGCATCGATCGCCGTGCCGTTGGCCACGTTGATGTAGGTGACATGGCCTTTCAGGATGTTCTCAGGCGCAGCCATGTAGCTCAGGTTGGTAACCGTGTCCAGGAAGAGCGCATCCACCGTGGCGCAGTCACGCGGCACGCCGTCCACATGCTTGGCGTTGTATTCGAGGGTGTTGGACGAAACGCTGGGCTCGGCATCGCTGGTGCCCATCAGGATGACTTCGAAGTAGCCTTCCTTGACGCGCTCCATCGCCTGGTCGGCGCTGTCAGCGTAAATATTGGTGTACAGCGCGTTGCTGAAGGCAATTTCGCCCTTGGCGCCCGCCAGTGCGCGGTCCGCATTCAAAACCATACCCGGCAGTCGCGGCGAGGTGCAACTCTTGTCGAAGGTGCGAACCAGGGCACCGTCGGCGGTAGCGGTCACTGCGGCCGCCCAATGGTCATGCGGGGAGAGGATGACGTTGAAGTCACGCACTTCGCGGCTGTTCAGCGCTTCGCGGAAACGAACCTTGAAGACCGCGGTCTTGTCGGAGGTGTTGGTCACCGTAAAGATGGTGTCAAGACCATTCTTGACGGTGTAGTAGGGGAACAACAGAACCTCGCCAACGTTGTTCTGGGAAACGTTCATGGCGTGAGCCGGAGCCGTCATCGCCATCATGGCACCACCGCTGACGACGGAAGCGACAGCCAGGGAGACGAGTTTTTTGCGGATATTCAAAGATTTCATCACTTATTACTCCTTGCAAGGAAAAAAAACAAACCAAAGTTAAGCCAAGCGCTTGGCACCAGCTACAACACTTGTCACCAACGTCCCGGGTGCGGAACCCCAGCATGCCCGCGCTGTCAGTTGGAGGTGTACCACCACTTCCGATCTTTGTAAATCCACTTCTCGGAGATGGCTTTTTGCGTTTCGATCGACTCCCCACCAACACCAGGGAGACCGACCCGGTAAGTCACTTCCACCAAAACAGTCGCAACGGTAGGCACATCATAGCTGATGTCAACAACACGAGCGCCGCGCCAGTCCAGAACGCGCCCATACTTGCCCTTATATTGTTGCAGATTTACAACAGCCCGATATTCAGGCGTTGTATACATATAGGCATTTTCAATATCCCCCTTGATCAGGGCGTCCCATCGAGCCTCGGCACGCGCTGTCAATACGGGGCGCTGGGATTCCTGCCACTGTTCGCCACCATTCGGCTGCAGGGCAGCACAACCGGATAAAGCCCACAGCGCCACGCATGCCAACCCGGCCCGCGTGAACACACTGCGACTTTTGCTATGCATTGTTCGGCACCTCCTTTTTCATCTTTAGCTTTTTCATCTTTAGTCTCCAATCCATTTCACTTACCTCCACTTGCCCGCTCCTCCATCAAAAAACCCACACAGACCTAAAGCCGATTCGAGGGATCCGCGCCGGTCAAAATTCTTGTTGCGGTTCCGCCATCCCGCCAATGAACCATGCTTGTTGGCAGCCCCTCATTTCATCATCCGATCCCGGACGCCAGAGCATTAACGTATCGGCCGGGAAAAACTTTAGCCGCGCACGCGCCTGTTCCCGTTTGACCCTTCACGGACATGCCGCGGCCCCCGAAAGAGCCGCCCTGCCCACCGCATTAGCGGGCCTTCCAATCGATCCACCCGCCGGACGCGCAGACCCTACGTTCATGAACGTTCATGACCGACAGGGTTGATTGACGTCCACACGAGCATCCACATTCACACAGGATTCCTACCGGTTTTCCATGACGAAAGACTCGGGCCACACCCTATCAAGCGGCGACCACACCGTCAAGCAGCCCTACGCCCCAAACCTGCGCCCCAAAACGGCCAGGATGCTGCTTCCCCGCGTTTTTCGGATACCCCTCCGCCCTCATTTCCTCCGCCCTCATTTTGAAGCGATGGCTCCCAAGCGCCTACGGGCATCTGCGACGGACCGCAGGGTGCGCCATGCGCCTCAAGTTCATGCGACACGATCGCGTTTGGATTGACGCACGAACTTCTGCCGCCGGTGCTTGCAACGACTGCCATATCGAAAATATATCGAAAATGGCAGAGGCCCATGAATCAGCCTTAAGCCCATGAAGGCTACCTCGTTCGCGGGCGGGCCACCAACCTTCTTCCACAAAATTGCACCGCAAAATTGCACCGCCGCCTGCGGGAAAATATTCGGCGCATGGATTGATGAATGCGGCACATCGCCCCGGATTGCACCACATGCCCGATGGGCCAACCGCCTGGCAGCCTGTCGGACTCGAAGGAAATCGGCTGCTAACCGCGATCGAATAAAATAAGGGAGTTGCCAACCCCGTACCGATTGCCCATGCGCCCCTCTCCCGAACACATCGCAGTCGCGCAGCGCGCTTTCGCCCTTTACCAGCAGGGCCGGTTCCAGCAGGCGCTCGAACTGGCCGAGACCTTGCTGACGCTTTCGCCGCCGCAGCCCAGCCTGCTGAATCTTGCCGCGGTCTGCGCTCGCCCGCTTGGCCTTGCGGACAAGGCCGAGGCTTATTTGCGATCGGCCATCGGGATCGATCCCGGCCACGCCAATGCGCATGGCAACCTCGGCCTGGTCCTGCAGGATACCGGCCGGGCCGGCGAGGCGGAGTCGGCCTTCCACCGGGCGCTCGAATTGAGTCCGGATGACACGGCCGGCATGATCAATCTGGGCAACCTGTACCGCGCCACGCAGCGGCCCGCGCAAGCGGAAGCCGCTTTCAGGAAAGCCCTGGCCAAGGCGCCTGAAAATGTCAACGCGCTCTACAACCTGGGCCTGCTGCTATCGGAGTCGGGACGCGCCGACGAAGCCGAGGCGGCCTTCCGCCAATCCCTGAAAATCCGGCCGGATCAGGCCGACGTCCACAACGATCTGGGCAACGTGCTGATGGACCGGCTTCGCCTTGAGGAGGCCGAGCAGGCTTACCGCAAGGCCATCGCGCTCTGGCCGGGTTATGCCGACGCCTATTGCAACCTGGGCATGCTGCTGCTTGATGAGGGGAAAACAGACGCGGCCATGGCCGCTTTCCGCCGCGCACTCGAAATCGCGCCCGGGCACCCTGACGCCCTGAACAGCGTGGCCAACCAGCTCAGCCTGCACGGCCATTTCGAGCAGGCTGAACTGGCATACCGCAAAGTGCTGGCCACCCGCACCGATTCAGCCAATCTCTACAACAACTACGGCAACCTGTTGAGGGAATCCCATCGTTTTGCCGAGGCGGAGGCGGCCTACCGCACGGCGGTGTCACTGCAGCCTGACTACGGCCACGCCCTGGGCCAGGCCGTAAGCTGCGCCCGCAGTCGATACGACTGGTCTAAAGCGGATGCGGATGCGGATGCGATTCTTCAGGCCCTGCGCGCGGGTGTGACTGGCATCCCGGCACTGATGGTGCTTTCCCTGCCAGAACTTGGTCCAGCGCAGCTTCGGCTGGCATCCGAGCTTACAGCCAAAACATCTCTCAAGCCCTACCTGGATAGGGCGCCGCTAGTTGATACCAATCCGCACCGCTCTCATGAGCGCTTGCGGATCGGTTACCTGTCCGCCGATTTTCATGAGCACGCGGTCATGCATTTGCTGGCGGGTGTCCTTGAAACCCACGACAAGAACCATTTTGAGATTTACGCCTATTCAGTTGGACCCGCTCAACGGGATGCCTACCGTGAGAGGATCGAGCGGGCATGCGAACATTTTCATGACCTCCGGCCACTAGGAAAAATCGATGCGGCCAAGCGCATCGCGAAAGACGAAATCGACATTCTGGTCGATCTGAGCGGCCATACCGGCAATGCCAAGCCCGCCATCTCTGCCCTACGCCCCGCACCCATCATCGTCAGCTGGCTTGGCTTTCCGGGGACGTTGGGCTTGCCACGGCTGGCAGACTACATCATCGGCGACGCGGTGCTGACCCCGCTGGAGTTCGCCCCTTACTATAGCGAGACGCTGGCCTGGATGCCGCATTGCTACCAGCCGAACGACCCCAAGCTCGTGGTCGGAGCCAAGCCGACCCGACGAGAGTTCGGCCTGCCCGAGGAAGGGGTGGTGTTCTGCTCATTCAATCAGGCCTACAAGCTCACACCTGCCATATTCACGATTTGGTGCAGGCTGCTTGATTCAGTACCCGGCAGCGTGCTGTGGCTGTTGCGCCCCGCGGAGGATTCGGCCATCAATAATCTTCTGCGCGAAGCGTCGGTTCGCGGCATCGGCCCCGAACGCCTGGTATTTGGTCCAAAACTGCCAATGCCGGAGCACCTGGCCCGGCTGCAACTAGCTGATCTGGCACTCGACACGTTCCCGTACGGATCTGGAGCAACCGGAAGCAATGTTTTGCGCGCCGGGGTGCCCATGGTCACGCTCATGGGCGAATCGTACGTAAGCCGGATGGCGGCAAGCCAACTGCATGCCGTCGGCCTGCCGGAACTGGTCACGATTTGCCCGGAGGATTATTTCAGCCTGGCCAGGGATCTCGCCTGCGATCCGGAGAAGCTGGCCATGGTCCGTGGAAAACTTGCGGGAAGCCTGCTCACGGCGCCCTTGTTCGATACGGCCGGCTTCACGCTGGATCTGGAACGCCTATATCAAAGAATCTGGCTGGACCACGAACGCGGGGTTCGTGTACCGATTACAGAATGGTAGCTGGCTGCCGGGCGGGACGGACGGACGGGCGGGAAATACTGGCGCGCTTCAACAGGCACTGGAGCGCAAATTTTCGCCTCAGAGCACGGCCCTGTATTTGTCGTAAAGGCGCATGACCTTCGGCACGTAGGCCTGCGTCTCCCGATAGGGCGGAATCTTTCTGCCATGGCGGATCACGGCATTTTCACCGGCATTGTAGGCCGCGACAGCAAGCTCGACGTTGTTGTCGAACATGTCCAGCAAGTCGCGCAGGTAGCGGGTTCCGCCGCGGATATTTTGCTGGGGGTCGAAAGCGTCCTTGACCGCATAGCGTTTGGCTGTTCCGGGCATGAGCTGCATCAGGCCCTGGGCGCCGGTCCGCGATACGGCCGCCGGGTTGTAGCCCGATTCGGCGGTGATGACGGCATGAACCAGGGCGGCATCGATGCCGGCCTCGCCCGCGGCTTGTTCGATGTGCTGGGCAAAGGCGGCGACGTTGCCCCTGACTGCCGGCGCGCGCGCGCGATTGTTTTTCCCGGATTCCTCCAGCAGGCTGGATATGCGCTGGTAACGGCCGCCTCCGGGGGCGCTGGTGTCCGGGGCGTTGGTGTAATGCGCGACGCCATCAGCGTCGGCATAGGCATACACGTCGGCCCGCGCCGGGGCAGCCAGAACAACCAGGATGATGAAGAAAATTCGCGGCACGGATTCGCAAGGCATGGGGTAGACGGAAGCATCTTAACCCATATCGCTTATTGGAATGCCCGTGCTCGCCCAGCAGCAGGTTTGTTTTCGGGGCAAAGGGTTTGGCGGCGCCAGCTTCGCGGCTGAAGCCGCTCCCACAGGGG
>JBAQND010000271.1:0-2532 GCA_049303455.1 Thiobacillus sp. | reverse complement strand
GCGGATCACGACCCAGGCTGGCAGCACGGTGCCATTGACCAGTGTCGCCACGCTGGAACGCGCCGAGGGGCCGGTCAAGATCGACCGGGAAATGGGCAGCCGCTATAGCGTGGTGATCGCCAACGTGGGCGGTCGTGACCTGGTCGGCTTCGTCGAAGAAGCCAGGGCGCTGGTCATGCGGAAAGTGCCCCTCCCCACCGGCTACCGCATCAGTTGGGGCGGGCAATTCGAGAACCAGCAGCGCGCGGCCGCGCGTCTGGCGGTGGTGGTGCCGGTCGCACTCGGACTGGTCTTCGTCTTGCTGTTCTCGACCTTCCGCTCGGTGCGCCAGGCTTTGCTGATTCTGAGCAACATCCCATTCGCACTGGTCGGCGGCATCGTCGCCTTGTGGGTGACAGGCGAATACCTGTCGGTTCCGGCATCGGTGGGCTTCATTGCGCTGCTCGGCATTGCCGTCCTGAACGGGGTGGTGCTGGTCAGCTATTTCAATCAACTGAAAAGCGAGGGGATGAAACTGAGCGAAGTCGTGGTGCAAGGGGCCAAACGGCGCTTGCGGCCGGTACTGATGACCGCCTCCATTACGGCGTTCGGCCTGCTTCCGCTGCTGTTTGCGACAGGTCCCGGATCGGAAATCCAGCGGCCGCTGGCCATCGTCGTGATTGGTGGCCTGATCACCGCCACGGTGCTGACGCTGATGTTGCTTCCCATCCTGTATTTACGCTTCGCTTTCCCGAAACGAGAGGCTTCCCATGTCTGAACTTTGCTTAACATTGATTTGCCCGCCCGCGGTCGAGGAAAAAATGCTCGATCTGCTGCTCCTGTCACCTAACGTGACGTTTTTCACCAGCACGGCTACAGCCGCGCACGGCATGGCTCACGAAGGTCTGGATCAAACGGAGCAGGTGCTGGGCCGCGCACGCGCCACCAAGATTCAGGTGATTTTTGCCGCGGCCGACAAAGCGGCGCTGCTTGACGCCATTCGCCAGCAATTTTCCGGCGCGGGTTTGCGCTATTGGATGACGGCGGTCGCCGAAACGGGAGAGATCGCATGATGATTCGACTTCTATTGGCCGGCCTGTTGACGACCTCTGCCACCGCACAGGCGATGGAACCGGTGAATCCGCCGGGGCTCTTGCCAGCCGAAATTGCCCGCCCGCTGCTCGAGCAGGACCCCGGCGTCGCCGCCGCGCGCGCTGGCCTGGACGTCGCGCTGCAAGAGGCGGGCATCCTGGATCAATCGCCCTATGAATGGACTGCACGTGCATCGGGACAACAGCGCAGATTGGACAACGGCCCCCGTTACAACGAATGGAACGTTGGCATCGAGCGGGCCATCCGGCTTTCCGGCAAGGCCGAAGCCGATCGCAAGCTCGGCAAGGCAAGTATCGAAGCGTCGCAGGCGCGCTATGGCGAGGCACTGCACGAATCGGCACGTGAACTGATGGCCTTGTGGGTGGACTGGCTGGCGGCGGAACGTGCCCGCGAGTTGGCTGAGAGCAGTGTGCAGTCAATGCGAGCCAGTTTGGACACGGTCGACAAGCGTGTCCGCGCAGGCGACGCCTCGAAGCTCGAGATGAGCATCGCCCGCGCCGAACTGGCCGAGCAAAGACGCCTGGACAACGATGCCAAGACGCGGGTCACCACGGCCTGGGCGCGCCTATCCACGCGCTTTCCCGGGGTGCAGCGTCAGGTCATGGCATTGCCCGCACCATTGCTGATTGGAGAGGATGCAGCGGCATGGCGCGACCGCATCCTGGCTCAAAGCGATGAATTGAAGGTCATCCAGGCGCAAATGCGGATGGCTCAGGCTCATGCCGAACGCGCGCGCGCGGACAAGATCCCCGATCCGACGCTCGGCGGCTATACGGCCTCGGAGGTCGGCGGCAACGAACGTATTGTTGGCGTCATGCTCAGCGTTCCGATCCCCGGGGGCGCACGTGACGCGCGCAATGCCAAGGCGATTGCTGCGGTCGAGGTTTCGCGCCGGGAAGTCGATTTCAAACAGCGCGAGCTTGAAACGGCGATCGCGGGGGCTGTCGCGACTGCGCGGGGTGCCTACGACAGTCTGCAAATCACCCATGAAGGCGCGACGGCCATGCAGGAGAACGCCGCGCTCATGCAACGAGCCTATGCGCTTGGCGAAGCGGAATTGCAAGATCTGCTGCTTGCGCGTCGTCAGGCGACCGCAGCGATGAACAATGCGCTGCAAGCGCAGGCCACCGCCCTTCAGGCCTATTACGGCCTGCTCGTCGATGCGCACCTGATTTGGGAGCTGGAACATGACTAGAACATTTGCAATGACATTTACGCAGCAATGGATCGGGGACGCGTTGCGTTCCCGCTGGCTGGCTTTCATCTGCATTGTGTTGCTCGGCTTGATGGCGAGCAGCGCGTTCGCTCACGCAGTCACCGCGGGTGACAAGGGTTACATCCAGGAAATTTCGGGCGTCAATCTGCTGCCCTTCATGTACCTGGGCGCCAAGCACATGATGACGGGTTACGACCACATCCTGTTTCTCTTCGGTGTGATCT
>JBAQND010000270.1:0-3122 GCA_049303455.1 Thiobacillus sp. | reverse complement strand
CCTGACGGAATCCCCGTCAGGTGGCCGGCTTGATTTGAACCCGTCCGCGTTGCGGATTGGACTACCCGCGGTACACGCAGCCCGAGTCGTGCGTTTCCATCACTTTTAGTTGGGACAGGCCCGGCAGCGCGGGCTTGAGCCGCTGCCACAGCCACACCGCCAGGTTTTCGCTGGTGGGGTTTTCCAGCCCGGCGAGTTCGTTCAGATTGCGATGGTCGAGCGCAGCATGGATCGGCCGCCAGGCCGCCTCCAAGTCGGCGAAGTCGAGCACCCAGCCCAGCACCGGGTCGACTTCGCCGCTGACGGTGAGCTCGACCCAGAACGAATGGCCGTGCAGGCGCGAGCAGGGATGGGATTCGGGCAGCGCGGGCAGCCGGCGCGCGCATTGCAGGTGAAAAATGCGGAAGATATCCATCCGCGGCATTCTCGCGCAACTCGGGGGGGCTGACCATGCCGCACGCGACATTCTGTTGCGTGCGGCATGAAGGGCAGGCGTTCTGGCCTGACCTGACACGCCGCGCCATCGAACCGGGTTCGAAGCCGGGCCCCAGGCAGAACCCGACCCGTTATTCAGCCCCTTCTGGCAAGATCGTCCTGATAAACGCCCCGACTTCCTGCGCGTGGACCTCGCGGCTCAGCAGCAACGCATCGTTGTGCCCCCCGCGCAGTTCGACAAGCCGCTTCGGCTCGTGCGCCGCCGTGAGCAAGGCCTGGCCGTGGCTGAATGGAATGATCTCGTCCTCGGTGCTGTGCAGGATCAGCAGCGGACAGCGCACGCTGCCAAGCGCCGCGCGCGTGTCGTAGCGATAGCGCGCCAGCCGCGACGCCGGGAAAATCGGATACAAGGCCTGCGCCAGCTCGGGCACGGACGTAAAGCTGGCGTAGAGGACCAGTCCTGCCGGCGTTTGGCGGGCGGCGAGCCAGGCGGCGACCGAGCCTCCCAGGGATTCGCCGAACAGGACGATCCGATCCGGCAGGTGGCGTTTTTCCTGAATCAGATAATCCCACGCCGCCAGCGCATCCTGATAGGTTCCTTCCTCGCCCGGTTTGCCGCTGCTGGCGCCATAACCACGGTAGTCGATGATGAGAATGTTCAGTCCCAAGCGGTGAAACACCGCGATCGGATCGAGGCGGTGCCCGATGTTGCCGCCGTTGCCATGCAGGTACAGCAGCGTGCCGCGCGCTGCGGGCGCCGGGATGTACCAGCCCGCAAGCGTCTCGCCGTCCGCGGTGCCGAGCCTGACCGCTTCGAAGGCCAGCCCGATGTCGACAGGGGTGGCTGTCACCTGCCGCGAAGGCAGCCCGGGGAAGTAGATGAAGCGCGCCTGAAACACGTAGAGATAGAGCGCCAGGCCCGCATACACGGCCACAGCCCAGCCTAGCATTGCTGCCATCCAGCGCATGATTTCTCCCGTCCCGGCATCACTCCATCATAGACAGCCGCCGGTTCGCATCGCCCGCCACGGGTTGGCATGAACGGCGAGTCATCGACCATCCCCCTCGCGCGCCTGGATAGCTTGGTCTTAAAAGTGCTCACATAAACAGACTGGATAGATGGAGGTGCTCACATTAAAAAAAGCGCCAACGCCTGATGGCGTTTACAGATAGAGTCTCATCAGGTATCCACACAATAACTACGGGAACTACGGGTAAACCGCGATGAAAAGTAAACTGAAAAGAAAAGCAGTACTCGCAAGCGCTCTGGGCCTGGCGCTGATCGTCGCCGCAGGCGCCGTTTCGGCGCAGGAGGCCGCAGCGGTCAAGTCCATGGCGGTGCCGATACCGACCGAGCTGCCGCCGGGCGAGCTCGGCAAAGTCGTCGCCCTGGGGCGCGACATCGTCAACAATACCAGCACCCATCCATTGAGCCGGCAATACGTGGGCAACAGCCTCAACTGCACCTCCTGCCATCTCGACGGCGGCACCAACCCCAAGGCATTGAGCTTTCTTGGAGTAGCCTCCGCCTACCCCACCTTCGCGCCACGGGAAAAACAGATCGTTACCCTGGAAGACCGCACCCTCAACTGCTTCATGCGCAGCATGAACGGCGAGCGCCCGCCCAACGGCAGCGAAGTCTCGGTGGCCATCGCCACCTATATCACGTGGCTGTCGGAAGCTTATCCGGTCAAGATGAGCCTGAAAGGTCCGTTCGGCCCCAACTCGCAGCCGTCTCTGAAGATCGACCCGGCCACCGCCGACGCGGTCCACGGCAAGACGCTGTACGCCTCCAGCTGCGCCAGCTGCCACGGCAGCGATGGGGCGGGCGTGGCGACGTTCCCGCCGCTGTGGGGTTCCAAGTCCTACAACAGCGGTGCAGGCTTGGCAAAAAACCTCAAACTGGCCACCTACCTCAAGAATGCCATGCCCCTGGGCAACCCCACTCTGAGCGACAAGGACGCGCTCGATATCGCGGCCTATGTCAACGCTCAGCCGCGGCCCAAGTTCGTGTTGGAGGAACATTTGGGCAAGCGAAAATGACTTCGCTCGATCTGCTCCGGGCACCGTTCTCGCTTCGTTGAATGAAAGGGTGGATTCGGGGGGCGGCTTTTCGATCCGGTGTCTTAGCTGCGGCGCGCCCGATTCCGTAGACCAAAAATGCCCCGCGGGCTGCGTCCGCGGGGCATTTTCCATTTGCCGTCGAAGCTGCCGTCAGCCAACTAAACGCTCTGCTCAGACTCTCCGGGGGTTTCCGGACTCGATGACCGTCCACATTCGATCTCGGCATCCGTCTGGCCAGGAATGGCGGAACGGGGTCGACAACAGAAGTTTGCGAGCCCTTGTCGGCTCGTATTGCCTGTCGGATCAGGCTGAACTTCTATCCTTTCTATCTTGTTGAACGATCGGACTTCCGTTCCCGTTTCTGGAGTCTCCATGTTCATGCAACGCCTGACCGCCGCGGCCGCCCTGATGTTGCTGTCGATCGCCGCCTGTTCCCGGAACAGCGGCCCGACGCTGACCGCGCCCGATGCCCATGCGCAGGCCCAAGCCGGCGCGCTGACGCTGATCGACATTCGCCGCCCCGACGAGTGGCGGCAGACCGGGGTGGCTGAGGACGCACTGCGCATCAACATGGCCCACCCGCAGGGCACGCCCGGCTTCGTGGGCCAGGTGGCCGCCGAAGT
>JBAQND010000269.1:0-5926 GCA_049303455.1 Thiobacillus sp. | reverse complement strand
GTCTTGAGGACCGTGCGCGGCGGCGCCAGCACGATGTCGTCGGCCGGCATGCCGATCAGGTCGACGGCGAGGCCATTGATTTCAGCCAGGATGCGCGCGCGGTTCGCTTCCGTGTCGTCGCGGATTTCGGCCAGCACCACCAGCCGCTCGGTGCCGCCTTGCGCGTCGCTGGCCGGGAACACCACGACGCCGCCGGGACGCACGCCGGGCAGCCGGCCCACCGCCGCCTCCAGTTCCTGCGGATGGAGGTTGTGGCCGCCGCGGATGATGATGTCCTTCTCGCGCCCGGTGAGGTAGAGCTCGCCTGCCGCGAGATAGCCAAGGTCGCCGCTATTGAGCCAGCCGTGGTCGAACAGGGACTGGCTGGCTTCCGCGTTGTGGAAGTAGCCACGGGTTGCCGATGGCCCCTGGAACTGCACGCGCCCCAGCCTGCGTTCCGGCAGTTCGCGGCCGCCTGCATCGACGATGCGGATCGCGTGCTTCGGCAAGGCCAGTCCGCAGGACACGATGCGCTGGGCATGGCCATCGTCGGCCTTGGCGGGGCGGGCGACGCCGCTCGCCGACAACACGGCGCGATCGACGCGGTCGATCAGCGGACCGCGTCCGAGCGGTGGAAAGGTCAGCCCGACTGAAGACTCCGCCAGGCCATACACCGGGGTCATCGCGTTGGCATGGAAACCATGGCGGGCGAAGCGTGCAGTGAAGCCTTCGATGGTGTCGGGGCTGACCGGCTCGGCGCCGTTGTAGGCGAGCCGCCACTGGCTCAGGTCCAGTCCCTCGAGCTCGCGCTCGTCGAGCTTGTTGAGGCACAGCTCATAGGCGAAGTTGGGCGCCGCCGAGACGCTGGCGCGATGGCGGTGGATCGCCCACAGCCAGCGCCCGGGCCGCGCCAGAAAGGCCAGCGGCGACATCAGCACCAGGCGGAAGCCGACATACAGGCTGCCCATGCAGGCGCCGATCAGTCCCATGTCGTGATACAGCGGCAGCCAGGACACGAAGGTGTCCTTCGCGGTGACGCCGGAGGCGCGCGCCATGGCGTTGAGGTTGGCGAGCAGGTTGGCGTGGGTCAGCACCACCCCTTTGGGGTTGCCGGTACTGCCGGAGGTGTATTGCAGGAAGGCGGTGTCTTGCGCGCGCGGCGGGGGCGGCAGCTGCGTAGCCGCGGCGCGCGACAGGCCGGCGACCGTTTCCACTCCGCGCAGCGAGGGACACTGCGCGCGCAGCAGATGGCCGAGCGGCTTGGCCCGCGCGTCGGTGACCAGCAGCGCAGCCCCGGCGTTGGCGACGATGCCGGCGATGCGACGCATGTGGTCCTCTATCTGCGAAGGGCGCGCCGGCGGGTACAGCGGCACCGGCACGCAGCCGGCGTAGAGCGCGCCGTAGAAGGCGGCGAAAAATTCGCGGCCGGTGGGGAGCATGATGGCGACGCGGTCGCCAGTCATTGGGCCAGGCGCGACGCGGTCGCCAGCATGGTCGATCCGGCCAGGTTGTGGGCGCGGCGCCCTCGCCGCGATTGCCGGCGCCGCGCAATCGCCGGCAATCGGCCCGGGGGCGGGCCTCCTATGGTCCATCTCGGACGCCGCTGCAAGAGGCAGGCCATGCTCGCGCAGCCCCGCCGCCAGCGCCAACGCCGCGGTCTTCAGCTGGCGATAACTGATGTCCTCGCTATGCCCCGCCTCGCCCTCCAGCGTGATGTGCACCCGATCGCCGTGCTGCTCGACATGCCAGTCGAGCAGCTCGATCAAGGTGAGAAGCGTGTCTGGCGGTTGTTCGGGCGCGGCCGCCTCCATCGCCGCGGCCGGCCCCGGTACAGGCGCGTCAACGGGTCCTGCCACGCCCATCTGGCGCAGCAGATCGCGCGGGGTTTCGGCCTCGGCGAACGCCGCCTCGGCCAGCCGCACGCCGAGTTCGCGCTCGATGCGGGCGAGCAGTTCCACCCGCGCCAGGCTGTCGAGACCGAAGTCGCGCTCCAGTTCATGGTCCAGACCGAGGCGGTCGATGCCGTTCGCGCCCGGCCGCAGCTCGCGCGCGAGGCCGCGGACGATGTCAAGCAGCTGCGTCGTGTCGGCTTGAGTCAAGTTCGTCATGCCTGCTTTATAGCGCCGTCGTCAATGCGGCGCCGTAGCGTCCTCACGCGCCCAGAACCAGGTCGATCACGCGCCACAGCCGCCACAGGTCGGGCAGGTCCTCGCGCCAGAAGCGCCAGCTGAACAGGCCGGACACGCCCATGTCGACATGCCCCAGCACGCTGCGGATCAGGAACACGCGCGCCTGCCCCGCTGGCACGGCATCGGCAAGCGCCAGGCTCTCCGTGTAGGGAATGAGATTGTCATTCCGGCCGTGCACCAGGATCAGCCGCGCCTGCAGCGGCGCGAGATCGTGCCGCGCGAGATCGAGCCGCGCGATGTCCTCGCGCATGCCCCGCGGCAGCCGCGCGAACAACGCTTCAAAGCGCGCGGGATCGGCATTGAGGGCCAGCGCATACACCGCATGCGCATCAGGATTCAGTTTGGCGGCGAGCGGTTCCAGGTCGGCCCGGGGATCGTCCATGCGCTGCGCCACCATGCGGTCGAACACGGCGCGATCGGTCGCCGCGTCCGCGAGGTAATCCAGGCTGGAATAGGCCAGCACCATGCGGCCGGTGTCGTCCGGGGTGATGTGGTGCCAGGCGCCCGCATGCTCGAACCAGCCGGTGGTGAAGAAACGCATGGCGCGCGGCAGATCGTGATAGCCGCCCAGCCCGACGATGAAGCGCACCTGTTCGCGAATGTCGTCCTCCAGCGCGGCGAGCACGGCGGGCCCAACGGAGTAGCTGAAGGCGAACATGCCGGCGCGCCCGTCCGGCGCCAGTTCCGGCTGGCGGTTGACCCAGGCGAAGGCATCGGCGATTTCGCGTGCATCCGAGGGACGGATGCGCAATTGCCGGTAGCCGGCAAGCTCGGGGACCACCACCGCAAAGCCGGCGCGCGCCAGGGTGGTGGCAAACGCCACCATGCGCGGATCGTCCTTGCCCTGCGGCACCGCGCCGGGAACCGCGACGAGGGCGGCGCGCGGGCAGTGCCGGGCCGACACCTGAGCCGGCGCGATGCAGCCGTCCAGCGCGGCCGGCAGATACAGATCGGCGTGATGCGCGCGCCCTGCCACCGTGTAGGCGACGATTTTCCGCAGCGGCGCCGGGGTGGTCCGCTTGAGCCGGGAATCGCCTGTGCCAGCGGCCAGATCCTGTAACACCCGCACCGCTTCGACGTGCCGCGTGGGCGCGCATCCCGCCAGCGCGACGAGGAACGCAATGGCGAGCACGCGCGCCATCCGTTCCCGCACGAGAATCAAAATCCGTGTCGTCATGTGCGCTGGCATCGCTGGCATCAGGGCACCTGCTTGAGCGCCCGCCGCAGGACCTTGCCGATCGGCGACTTCGGCAGCCGCTCGCGGAATTCCACCTGCTTCGGCACCTTGTACGCGGCCAGATTCGCCCTGCAGTGGGCGATCAGTTCGGCGCTGACCGCCGGATCCCGCTTCACCACAAAGGCCTTGACCGCCTCGCCGCTCGTCTCGTCCGCCACCCCCGTCACCCCCGCTTCCCTGACCCCGGGATGCAGCATCAGCACCGCCTCGACCTCGTTCGGGTAGACCTTGAAGCCCGACACCACGACCACGTCCTTGCCGCGTTCGACGAAGCGGACCATGCCGCGCGCGTCCATCGCGCAGATGTCGCCGGTTCGCAGCCAGCCGTCCGCGCTCAAAACGTTTGCGGTTTCGTCCGCCATGTTCCAGTAGCCGCGCATCACCTGCGGCCCCTGCACGCAGAGCTCGCCCGCCTCGCCCGGCGGCAGCGGCTTCCCCGCCTCGTCGCGGATTTCCACCCGGGTGGACGGGATCGGCATGCCGATCGCGCCGCTGAATTCCCGGGCATCGAGCGGATTGGCGCAGACGATGGGCGACGCCTCGGTCAGCCCGTAGCCCTCGATCAGCGCCACCCCCATCTGCTGCTGCCAGCGCTCCGCCACCGCCCGCTGCACCGACATGCCGCCGGCCACCGCGACCTTGAGCGCGCCGGCGTTGGCTTGCTTTACCCGCCCGAAGCCGGGCGCATCAAGCAGCTTGAGATAAAGGGTATTGACGCCGGTGATGACGCTGAAGCGCGTTGCGCGCAGCACCTTGATGAAACCGGGAATGTCGCGCGGGTTGGTGATCAGCACGTTGTTTCCGCCCCACTTGACGAAGGTCAGCAGGTTGGCCGTGAGCGCGAACACATGGTAGAGCGGCAGCGGCGTGATGACGACTTCCTCGCCTTCCGCGAGGATGCTGCCGATCCAGGCGGAGATCCGCTCGACGTTGGCCACCAGGTTGCCGTGGGTGAGGATCGCGCCCTTGGCCACCCCGGTGGTACCGCCGGTGTATTGCAGGAAGGCGATGTCGTCCTGCGTGATCGCCACCGCCGCCAACGGATGGCGCGCGCCGCGCCTGAGCACAGTGTTGAATGCCACCGCACCCGGCAGCTGCCAGCGCGGCACCCCGCGCTTGATCCACTTGACCACGAAGTTGACCAGGCAGGCCTTGAACGGCGGCAACAGGTCGCCCACCCGAGTGGTGATCACCTGGCGCAGCGCGGTGGTCGCAATGATTTCCTGCAGCGTGTGCGCAAAATTCTCCAGCACCACGATCGCCGTCGCGCCCGAATCGGCCAGCAGGTGCTGCAGCTCGCGCGCGGTGTAGAGCGGATTGATGTTGACCACCACCATGCCGGCGCGCAGCGCGCCGAACAGCGCCACCGGATACTGCAACAGGTTGGGCAGCATGATCGCCACCCGCTCGCCGCGCTGCAAGCCGGCCTCGTGCTGCAGCCAGGCGCCGAACGCCTGCGAGCGGCGGTCGAGTTCGTCGTAGCTCAGGCTGACGCCCAGGTTGGTGAAGGCGGGACGGTCACGGAACCGCGCGCAGCTCTGTTCGAGCAGATCCTTGAGCGAGGCGAAGCGGGAGATGTCTACTTCTGTCGGCACCCCGGGCGGATAGTGCTCGAGCCAGATCGGATTCATCGCCGGTCTCCTGATTGACGCGCGACGGCGGCCTTCAAAGTCACCCCGACCGGAAACGCCGCGCCGCAAGCTTCCACGCACCATGCGGAGTGCCCGCTACGGCACGACCGGACTGATCAGCAGCACGTCGCATGTCGCCGCGTGGGCCACGTCCTTGCTCACGCTGCCCAGCAGCCAGTCCTGCAAGCCGCCGCCATAGCCATGGCGCCCCAGCACCACCAGATCGACCTGGCCCGCCTCGATGGACTGGCAGATGACTGCAGGGGAAAAGCCTGGCTGCACCAGGCGCCCGACTGCAGCGCCCGGTTCGACCTGTGCCAGCAGGGCGCCCAGCTTTTGCTCGGCCTCGGTCCGCAGGCGCGCGAGCCAATCGGCGATGTCTATGCGGACGAACTTTGCCTTGCGCAAGCGCTGCTCGACCTCGCTCCCCAGCACGTGCAGCGCCTCCACCTGTGCGCCGTCGGCGAGACTGATGGCATGGCTGACCACCGCCGCCGACACCGGGGAGAAGTCCACCGCTGCCAACACCTTGCGATAGGGTTCATCCGCCGGCTTCTTGACAATGAGCACCGGGCACCTCGCCACCCTCAGCAGACGCGAAGCGGTGGACCCGAGAAACAGGTCCATGAGCGTGCTCTCGCCGCGCGACCCGGCCACCACCAGATCAGCCGCCACCTCCGCTGCGTAGTCGGCGATTTCGGTATGCGCCCGGCCCAGCCGGGTGACGGGGTGGACGCGAATGCCGAACTGGGCGGACAGGCTGGTCGCCACGGTCTCCACCCGGGTCTGCTCCGCCTGCTGCAATCCCAGGTCGTCGTGGCCGAATTCATCCGGGGTCAGGGTCAGACTGGGGTAGAGATCGAGCGGGCGCACCACATGCAGCAGATGCA
>JBAQND010000268.1:0-11059 GCA_049303455.1 Thiobacillus sp. | reverse complement strand
GGGTAAACCCGCTCCTACAAAAACATCGCCGTCGCCCCTGTGGGAGCGGGTTTACCCGCGACGATTGACGCTCACAAAAACATCGCCTCGCCCCTGTGGGAGCGGGTTTACCCGCGACGATTGACTCCCACAAAAACATCGCCTCGCCCCTGTGGGAGCGGGTTTACCCGCGATACGTACGTCAATCGCGGGTAAACCCGCTCCCACAAGAGAGGCGTTACCGCTGCGATTTTCACACTGCGGGTCTGCGCTTATTTGGCACCCTCGACGGCGGGCTTGGGTGACAGTGCTACCGATTTGAGCATGCGCTCGAGGCCTTTGATGCGGCTGCGGTATTCCTCGGTGATGGCGGCCGCGTCTTGCGTGTCGATGAGCACGCGCGGGGTGATGAGGATAATCAGTTCGGTGCGGTTGTCGCCCCAGCTCTGGGTGCCGAACAGCCCGCCGATGAGGGGGATCTTCGCGAGCAGCGGCAAGCCTTCGGTGGACTTGGTTTTTTCTTCCTTGATCAGGCCGGCGAGGATGATGGTTTCGCCGGATTTGACGGTGACGGTGCTTTCCGCGGTACGTTTCTGAATGGTTGGGGAGTCGATACCGGAGGAGGTGGTGGGGGTGGCGTTGCTGACCTCCTGATTGATTTCCATGGTGACCTGTCCGCCCGCATTGACGCGCGGGGTAACCGAGAGCATGACGCCGGTTTCGGTGTACTGGACGCTGCTGATGATGCCGGTGGCCGCCGTGGTGCTGGCGACGGTCTGGGTCTGGCTGATGGTGGGCACGCGGTCGCCCACCTGAATCTTGGCCATCTGGTTGTCTGCCACGGTGATATGCGGCGAGGAAATGATCTTGAGCTTGGAATCGGTCGCAAGGGCATTCAGGACGGCACCGACATCGGCAGCCTTGCTCACCCAGGAATAGGAAAAACCGGGCACGAGCGCAGCGATCCCCCCCTGGCCGGTGTCGAGCTTGCCGTTGATGCGTGCACCATTGTTGAAATACCACTCCAGCCCATACTTGAGTTCATCCTTGAGGGTGATTTCGGCGATGGTGACCTCGACCAGTACCTGCCGCACCGCGACATCGAGCTTGCGGATGGCGGATTCGATGCTTTCGTAGTCGGCGGGACTGGCCAGAATCAGCAGGGCGTTATTGTCCTTGTCGGCGATGACGCGTACATCCCGCGGCAAACCCACACTGTCTCCAGATCCGGCGGTCATGCCTGTCACGGATGCAGCCGGTTGGACTTCCTTGCCGTTGGCCTGGGACGGCTCCGCTGATTTGATCTCGGCAGGCGTGGCACCGGGCGCAAGGTCGGGGGAAGACACCGCCTTGGCTTGCGTACTCTTCCCGGTAAACGCATCGTTGAGCAGGATGGCCAGATTTTCTGCCTTGCCGTTCTGCACCGGATACACGTAAAGCCGCTGGCCGCCCCCACCCGCGCCCGGGCGATCCAGGCGCTCGATCCAGGTGCGGGCCTGCTCCAGATACTTCGCCTGCGGGGTGACCACCAGCAGGGCGTTGAGCCGTTCGATGGGGACGACCCGGACGGCGCCGGCAAGCGGGCCGAGATTCTTGTCGCCAAACAGATTTTCCAGCTCGCCGGTGACTGTTTTCACGTCCACGCTTTGCAGGGTGAACAGGCCCACCGACATGCCGGAAATCCAGTCCACGTCGAACATGTCGACGGTCTCGAGCATGTGCTTCAGTTGCAGCTGGGTGCCGGACAGGATGAGCAGGTTGCGCAGCGGATCGATGCGCACGCTGGAAGGCTCGCCGGCGAGGGGCTCGAGGATCTTGGCCATGTCGGCCACCCCGATGTGCTTGAGCGGGACAATCTGGATGCTGTAGCCGCCGGGCAGCGGCTTGCCGGCTTCGGCCAGTTGCGGCGTGGCATTGCCCTTGCCCGCGACAGCCGAGGGCACGATGCGAAACACGCCATCGCCCTCGCGGATCATGACCGCTCCGTTCATGCGCAGGACCTCCTCGAGCGTGTGCATGGCCGCGCTTTTCGGGATGGGGCTGGCGGTGCGCAAGGTGATGGTTCCCCCCACGCGCGGATCGACGATGTAATTTTCCTTGAGAATGTCGCCAAGGATGGTGCGCACCACCTCGCGCAAATCGGCCCCTTCAAAGTTCAGGGTCAGATTGCCGCCAGCGTCCGTGATCAAGGGCTGCGCCTCGGATGGCTTGACCACCACGCCGCTGCCATAAAAAAGCTTGTGCCGTTCTTCGACATCGGCTTTCGCCTTGATGTCGCCGGCGATGTCGCCGGCCGCATTGGCCTCGGACGACGACATGGCGAGCTGGGTTGCCGTTTCGGGCTGCTCAACCTTGGGCGTAGCCGCGCACCCTGCGATGAGGGTGGCCAGCAGAACGGGGACGGCAACTCGATTCGCTCGGCTTGTCTTCGGGTTATTGGTTTCCATGCTTAACTATCCCAGGGTTGATTACAGTAGCTGTAGCGTCCAGGACTTCTGGCTTCACGTAATACAGACTGCCTTTTCATTACTTGTAAAAATCTTTCAGCAGCGGATCGCGCTTACGATCTTCCACCGTCTGCGGCGGGGGAATGATGGGTGCGAGTGGCTCGATCCGCCCGGCTGAAACACCCGCGCCTTGCGCAGTACCTGCCGGCCGGGTCGAGGTCGCCGGGGCGGCCTGGAGCCTGGCGGATGGCCCACCCCGAGGCGCGGAAACAGGCGCGGCAACAGGCTTCGAACTCCGCTGAATCTTGAGGCGTATCTCTTCCTGGTCTTCGTACTGGCTGAAAACGATGCGATCGGCCTCGACCAGCTCAAGCTGGAGGCCATTGATGGTAAATCCCTGAACGATCTGCCGTTCCTTGCCGCTGGAGATTTCCTTGACGACGGCAATCCGCATTTCGTCCGTGATGATGGTCCCCTGCAACTGAAATTGGCCCTTTTGCATGGTAGGGGGCGGCGCGGAGGGTGCTGAGGGCGCGGGAGGCGCCTCGCTGCGGCTGGGCACGAAGAGCGGCCGCTCCAGCGTCGCGGCATAGATTTTTTCCCGCGCCGGCAGGCGAAAATCCGGGTAAAGCGCTATCTCGATCGGCGCGGGCGGATGCATTACAGGCACGGGCATGGACGGGTGCAGTTTCTCGCCCCAGCCCAACTCGCTGCCAATCGCCAGCGCCAGCAAGGCATTGACGAGCACCCAGGCCAGCAGTGCCAGACGCTTGATGTTGGTAAGGGCCATCATGGCTTCTTCAGCGCCGGCTTGGCGAGCCGGGTGAAGGCGTACAGTTCGAATTGCACCAGGACGTCAGGCTCGACGCCCGGAACAGGCTTGAACACTCTCGCCACGCCAGAGCGGACGACCAGATTGTCCACGTACAGATAAGGCAAGGCGGTTTCCAGCTCGTACAGGGCTTTCTGCAGGGCGGGCAATTGCCCGCGCAGCTGGAAATTGACTGCGACCTTGCGGCGCGGGCCGTCATCCTTGTGCGTGGCGATCTGGGTGCTCTCCACCTTGAGTTCATTGGCTTCGATGATGGCCTGCGCCATTTGCTGCACCTCGGCCGCGGCCAGGGCCGGCGAACTGGCCTTGAGGTAGTAGCGGCCGGCATCCCGTTTTGCGATGAGCGCGATGTTCGCCTCGACGTTTTTGCGCTGGCCGGCGACGCGCAGATAACGGCTGGTCCGATCCAGCCGATCTTCGATCGCCGTGTCGTAATGGAGATGGGCGCGCTGCCAGGGTACGTAGACCAGCACGGCAAGCAGCGCAAGCAGGACGAGTAGCAGCGCAACGGCAAGCGCACGGCTTTGCATGGGGGTGAGCGTCAGTTTCATGGCTTTGCGGGCTGCTTGCCGGCCTTGGCCGGTGGTTTGTTTTCATGCAGCCCCCGCAGGGTTGCGAGCGCCCCGGCCGGATCGATGGCCTTGATCCCGGCTGCGAGCTGGAAACGCTCCTCGCCAGCTTGCGCCTGGCCAGCTTGGGCTCTGCCTGCTTGCACCTTGACCAGCGGCGACTTGAAATGGGCGTTTTCCAGCAAGGTCGATTGCTCGAACAGGCCAATCAGGCTGGCCGAGGAACCGGTGTTGCCCTGCATGGAGACCTCCACGCCGTGGATCTCCAGTTGCTGCAGCCAGGTATTGTCGGGAAGGATGCGGGTCACTTCCTCGAGCAAGGCCACCTTGGCCGGCGTGGTCAACTTGTGCTCGGTGGGGAAGTTGTATTCGGCCACCAACCGCTCCTGTTCCCGCTTGAGCGCATCCACGGCATCGGCTTGTTGCTGGGCCCGGGCCAGAACCGGTTGCAGCGCGATCACGACCTCGCGCTTTTTCCAGATCGGCGCCACAAGCAGCACGGCAAACAAGACCAGCGTAACACCCGCCATGGCCCCATAAAGCCGATACCCGGCGTGGCCCGGTTTGGGACGCAGCCTTGCCGGAAGCAGGTTCAGGCAGCTACCGGTACTTTCAAGTTCGTCGCTTACCACGACAGCCTGGGCCGTTACGCCCCAGGCTGTGAGATAGGACAGGATTTCGTCGATGACGGTTTTGGGCGCAACGCCCAACAGGACATGCAGGCGATTGTCGCTGCGATCCTCGCGCAACACCCGCTGGTCGTAATAGGCCTGATCGGCGGTATAGGGTGTCTGCCGCCCCAGCTCGAAGCCAAGCACCTGGGTCAGATTTTCTGCTGCGGCAAGGGGCAGGATGACTTGCTTGCGCAGCACCTGCGTAGCGGGCAGGCAGATGCCAACCGAACGGGTGCCGGCCTTGTTGAGCAGGGCATCGAAGGCGATCTTGTGGGCGGCCGCATCCCCCGCGGCGAGGTTGACGCGCCCGATCTCGCTCCGCTTCTGCCCGGCCAGGCGCCAGAGGACGAGCGCGCCTTGTTCGATCCCGACCCACAGCATACTGGGTGAGGGACGGTTTTTGGGGCGCAAAGCGGGTGGCACCAGGGCCGCCAGTTCACGGCCCCACCAGCGCAAAAAGCGCACCAGGACTGCACTGCGACTCTTTCGCTGCCTGCGCCGGGAGGATGTCATGCTCGCCATTGATCCAAGTCTGAGCGGATTAAGGCCGCCCCTCCTGCCAGAGCAAGAAGATAAACGGTTGTTTTGGGTCTGGTGCCAACTTTGCTACCGCCTCCCGGACGAACTGCGTACCGTCCGGCGCTTTCGCAATCGACCGAAGATTATACACTTGGCTTGCAGCGCCGGCTTCGAATCCGACGGCCTGCGGGAAAGGCAGTGGCACCTGCTCCGCGGCCAGCATCTCCTCGCGCTGGGCGAGATAGGCATCCACGTCCGCTTCGGTTACGTTGGGCAGGGCCAGCAGAACCTGGCGCGGCGCCAGCATACTGTTGATGCCGGGCGATCGGGAAAATACGGTGAGCGCGCCCGCCAGTTTTCGATACAAGCCGGGGGTGACGCCGATGACCCGCTGGAGTTCGTCGACGGTCTGGAACGCGGCGTTGGTCGGAACATAGGGCAATCCCATGGCCTCGTAACGATCCCGCTCCGCCCCCTGGGGGCGCGTAAGCTCGTCGACGTCCCGCCAGTCCAGGATGGCATCGAGCAGCTGATTGGCCTGTTCTTCATCCAGCCCGGCGGACAGCAGCAGCCCCTTGAGCAAGGCTTCGGTGGCGGTATTGAGGTCGATTTTGGCGGATTCGTCGCGCATGACGAGACGAATCTCGGCAGCATCCAGGCTGAACAGGTGCGTCCGGCTGTCGGCCTTCCATCTCTCCGCATCGGTCGCTGGCTTGGCCAGTTCGTAGAGGCCGCGATGGACGCCGGCATCGGCCAGGGCGCGCGCCTTGGCGAAGGAAACCAGATTGCCGGCGACCAGGGCGGTGCTGCGCGCGCCATAGACGAAGCTGCCCGCAATGACGGCCAGCAGGGCGATGACCCAGAGCACGAGGATCAGCGCGATGCCGCGCTCGAACCGGTTTGGGCGGACCGACCGGGAGGATGCGTTGCGCATGCTCATTGCGTCCTGGCCCGAAGTGCGGCGACGATATCCGGCCAGGTTTCGCCGTTTTCCATGGTCAGTTGCAGGCGGATCAACTCGGGGGGCGTTTTTTGATCCAGCCATTGATCGTGCCAGGCGGGATCTTCCGTTTCCGACTGGGCGCCGAAGTAGGCCAATGCCATCTCCTTGACGGCTTTTATCAGCACCTTGGGTTCGGCTTGTTCAATGGGCTCGAAACCCGGCGCGCCCGGGTCGGGCAATTGCCAGCGCATCACCAGGTCGCGCCCGGTCTCGCCGTCGACCAGGTCGAGGGCGATGAGGTGGTTGCCGGAGGCGCCGTCGTGCATCGCCACTGTCCCGACAAAGCGCAGGGACTCGGCTTCGCCGGCGAAGGCAAGCCGGTCCTCTTCGCCCACCCGCCAGCGCAAGGGGTAGGTTTGCTCGATTGCGCGCCGGATGAAATCGACGACGACCGCCTGCCGCGAGGAGGTCACCATGCGCTGTTCGCCCGCCTCCCAGCTCCGCGTTCCGAGATTCAGCCCCGCGAACAGCAGGCTCAGGATGAAGCCCACCAAGGTCATGCCGATGAGCAATTCCAGGAGGGTGAAGCCTTGCGAGCGGCGTATAGGGTTCATGGCCGGGGCGCCGCGCGCAGGGTGACGAAACGAAGGACGCGCGGTTTCGTGGCGGTGTGGTCCCAGTTCACGGCGACTTCCACCTGGTACAGGTCGACCGGCGCGCTTGCGTCCTCCAGGGGTTGGTCGCCCGTTTCGTAACGCTGCACCGAGGTGCGCCACGTATAGCCCGGTTCCGCCCCGCCCGTGCTCTCGCCCTCGGCCAGGGGCGTTTCGATGCCGACGGCCGCCAGCTGCGATTCGGCGATGGCCACGGCCCGGCTGTAGTGCTCCGCCGTGCCGATATTGCCGAGTCCTCCGGAGAAGATGCGCATGAGCACCCCCAGCGCCAGGGCGAGGACGATGAAGGCGACCAGCACCTCCAGCAGGGAAAAACCCCGGCAGGACCGCTTCACGGCGTATCCAGAATCTCGACCTGGCCGGTGAGCCAGTCGACATCGATGAGGTATTTGCGCTCGCCCATGGCCAGGCTCACCCGGCCTCCAGTCGAACTGCCGTCGGGATAGAAACGGATGGCAGCGGTGCTGGCGTCGGTAACCTCGCCCTGGGCAGTGTAGACCCCGATTTCCGCCTGTTGCGGCAACTTGTGGGACTTGCTGTCTCCGCTCAGCAGGAAACTGCGCGCCTCGACATCCAGGGTCAGGGTCGCCTCGCCCCGGCTGACGATCGCCTGGGAACGCGCTTTGCGCAGGCCGGCCGCCACCTGGCGGGCCCCCGCCTTGAGCTCGGCGGTCGAACCGCCGACGGCGAACATCGGGGGAATCAGGGCGTAGGTCATTGCCAGCAGCGCCAGCACGACCAGCAGTTCCAGCAAGGTGAAGCCTGCTTGGCGGGCTATCACCAACTCACGATGTCCCGATCCTCGCCCTCGCCGCCCTCGCGCCCGTCGGCGCCGAGGCTGGAGAGGTCGAAAGCGCCACGCTGGCCCGGGGATGCATATATATAGTCAGCGCCCCACGGATCTTTGGGAACGGTCTTTTTCTTCAGGTACGGGCCGTTCCAGTTGGTCGCCCCTCCAGGCGCCTCGACCAGTGCCTGCAGGCCTTCCTGGGTGTTGGGATGGCGCCCGACCTCAAGCTTGTACATGTCGAGCGCCGCCCCGAACTCCTCGACCTGGAGCTGGGCCGTGTCGGACTTGGCGCTGGAGACGTATTTCATCACGCGCGGCCCCGCCAGCGCCGCGAGCATGCCGAGGATAACCAGAACCACCAGCAGTTCGAGCAGGGTGAAGCCGCGCTGCGCCCTCGCCAGTTTTGATTTGAACACCATATATATAGAGTCTCCTGTTTGCAAAAAATTATCCCGGATTGTTCATTAGCGCGAGATGCTTTGCGTAGGGTGCACTCGGTGCACCTTCGGGCGTCAATCGGTGCACGGAGTGCACCCTACGTACCATAAAGTGAGCAATCTGGGTTTATCCTGACGCCGGGCCAACAACATCATGCGGCCCCCATTATGCGGCCCCTTCGATTTCGTAGGGTGCGTCATACGCACCGTTAGGGTGCGCACGGCGCACCCCACAGGGTTTCTTCGGCGCGAGAACCCGTCCACCGGTCATACCGCCAGTTCATTGACGCTCAGGATGGCCACCAGAATGGACATGATGATGGCGCCGATGAGCAACCCCAGGCCCAGGATCAACGCGGGTTCGAGCAGGCCGAGGGTGCGTTTGACCGCGGTCTTCACTTCCCGGTCGAAAACGTCGGCGACCTGGATGAGCATTTCGGACAGCCGCCCGGTTTCCTCGCCGACCATGACCATGTGCACGCCCAGCCTTGGAAAAACCTCGGCTTCCATGAGCGGCACGCCAAGGCCCTTGCCTTCGCGCAGCTTGGTCGCCACTTCGTCGATACGCTCGGCCATGACGCTGTTGGTCAGAGTTTCCTTGACGATGGACAACGCAGACAACAAAGACACCCCATTGTCGAGCAAGGTTCCCAGGGTGCGGGAAAAACGGGCCATTTCGATCTTGGCCACCAGGTCCCCGATCAGCGGCAGGGCGAGAAAGCGCTCGTCCCAGCGATAGCGGCTGTCCGGGTCGGCCATCTGGCGCTTGAACATGGCAGACAAGACCAGGCTGCCGCCAATCAGCGCCCACCACCAGGCCTGGAAGAACTCGCCAGCGCCGACGACGATCTGCGTCGCCAGGGGCAGGGCCTTGCCGGATTCCTCGAACATCTGGGTGAACTGCGGCACGACAAAAATCAGCAGCACGACAACCGAAACCACCGCCACCATGACCAGGATGGCCGGGTAGATCAGCGCGGATTTGACGGTTTCCCTGAGATCCTTGGCGCGCTCCATGAACTCGGTCAGGCGGAGCATGACGACTTCCAGCGCGCCGCCCGCCTCGCCCGCGCGGATCATGTTGAGATAAAAGCGGGAGAAGACGCCCTGTTGGGCGTCCAGCGCGGCATACAGGGAGGAGCCGCCGCGCACGTCCTGACGAACCTCGCCGAGGATTTCGGCGACCTCATCGTTGGCCGAAAGATTGACCACGATTTCCAGGGCACGGTCGAGCGGCAGGCCGGCACGCAGCAGCGTGGATATCTCGCGCGTCATCATGGTGATTTCGTCCTGGCTCACCCGCGCGCGTCCGAATCCGCCCAGCCAGCCCCCGCCACTGCCCGCGGTCGCCTCTTCAATCTGGATCGGCATGAAGCCCTGCGCCTGAAGGTGCTCGGCCACCGAATCCGGCCCGCGCGCCTCCATTTCACCTTCGAGGATGCTCCCCTGCGCGTCTGCCGCCTTGTACTGAAACAGTGGCATTCTCAGTCTTCCCGGGTCACGCGCAGCACTTCGTCGAGGGTGATCACCCCGGCAATGACTTTGCGCAAGCCATCCTCATACAGGGTCTGCATGCCCTCTTCGATGGCCTGTCGGCGGATCTCCCCGGATACGGCATGACGCATGATCAGACTGCGAATCGTATCGGTCATCGGCAGCATTTCCATGATGCCAAGTCGACCGCTATATCCGGTACCACCACAGGACTCGCAGCCTACGGGCCGGTATAAAACGATGGGCGAATCGCCAGCGAACCGTTTGAGGTCGAACTCCTCTACGACTTCGGGCAGGGGTTCATACGGTTCGCGGCAGGCCTTGCAAAGCGAACGCACCAGGCGCTGGGCCAGGATGCCGTTCACGGTGGAAGTCAGCAGGTAGTCCTCTACCCCCATATCGAGCAAGCGGTTGACCGTGCTGGAGGCATCGTTGGTGTGCAGCGTGGAGATCACCATGTGTCCGGTGAGCGCCGACTGCACCGCGATCTGGGCCGTCTCCAGGTCGCGGATCTCGCCGATCATGATGACGTCTGGATCCTGGCGCACGATGGAGCGCAGCGCGTTGGCAAAGGTCAGGCCGATCTGCGGCTTGACCTGAATCTGGTTGATGCCCTCCATCTGGTATTCCACCGGGTCTTCCACGGTGAGTATCTTGACGTCCGGCTTGTTCAGCCGTTGGAGTGCCGTGTAGAGCGTGGTGGTCTTGCCGCTGCCGGTGGGGCCGGTGACCAGGACGATGCCATGCGGCTGGGTGAGCGCGTCGAGAAACAGCTTGAGCGTCGCCGGATCGAAACCCAGGGTATCGAAATTGAGCGGCACGCCGCCCTTGTCCAGCACCCGCATGACCACGCTTTCGCCGTGCATGGTCGGCACGGTGGACACGCGCAGGTCGATTTCCTTGTTCTTTGCCTTCAACTTGATGCGGCCGTCCTGAGGCAAGCGTCGCTCGGCGATGTCCAGATTGGCCATGATCTTGATGCGCGAGATCACCGCCGCAGACAGTCGACGCGGCGGCGACTCCACTTCCTGCATCACGCCGTCCACCCGGAAGCGCACGATCAGACGGCTCTCGAACGGCTCGACATGGATGTCCGAGGCGCGCGCGTCCAGGGCGCGTTCCATGATCAGGCTGACCACGCGGATAACCGGCGCTTCGCTGGCCAGGTCTTTCAGATGCTGGACGTCGCTGCTCTCTTCCAGTTCGACCGGCCCTTCGGCCTCGCCGACGATCTGCCCGATGCTGCTGCGGCCCGCAACATAAAGCCGTTCAAAAGCAGCATCGATCTCACCAGGCAAGCCAAGCAGAACGGTGATCTTCCGCCCGGTTATCAACTGGAATGCATGGATGACATAGCGGTCGAGCGGGTCGGCCATCGCCAGCATCAAATGATCGGCATCCTCGCGCACGGGCAAGGCACGGGATTCCTGGAGGAAGCGGGTCGATACCCGCTCCTCGAAGACCGGCAAGGCCGGGTAATCCTCGGTCGTGGCCAGGGGGATGCCAAGCTGCTCCGACAACGCCTGATACAAAACCCGCTCGGCGACCCAGCCCTGCCTGGTCAGAATGGCACCTAGTCGCTCCGAATCCCCGCCATCCCTCTGCAGCTTGAGCGCGGCCAGCAAGTTCGCGCGCTGAAGCACGCCTTGCACGACCAGGATTTCACCGATGAGTTTTTTTGACAAAACAGGTCTTCTCAAC
>JBAQND010000267.1:0-8939 GCA_049303455.1 Thiobacillus sp. | reverse complement strand
GGGAAACTCGGGCCGGTACTTGGCTGTGCGGAACAGCGACTCGGCATAGGCGTTGTCATCGCTCACGCGGGGCCGCGAGTACGAGGGTTTGACGCCCAGCCAGTTGAGCATCGCCAGCACCGTCGTGGCCTTCAGCGTAGAGCCGTTGTCGCCATGCAGCACCGGCTTGGCGGCAAGCGCGGCAATGCCCTCGGCCAGCGCGGTGCGGCGCACCAGGTGCGCCGCATGGTCGGCGTGGTCGCTGTCGTGCACCTCCCAGCCGACGATCTCGCCTAGAGGCGCCTACTTTTGGTGCGGCTGTACAGATCCAGGATCAGGTACAAGTGGAACCATCGTCCCAGCACCTGGGCGGGCAGATAGGTCATGTCCCAGCACCACACCTGGCGCGGTTCGGTGGCGATGTGCGTGGTGGGCGGCCTGACCGCTTTGGGCGCCTCCTCACGCCAGCGTTCCACTGTCTGCACCGACACGCCAATTTCTTTCGCTACCGCGCCTGCATTGGCGCTCTCCGGCGGCAACAACCGCGCTACCACTCTGTTCCTGAATGCTTCTCCGTACCGTGCCATCTTTCGTCCTTATCGCCCCCAGGTTCAAGATCATATCGAGGCGACAACTATTGTGACGCGGGGGGGAACCCCCCAAATAATTACCGGAAGGTGCGCCCGGTTGGTTATTGTTAATCGGCAGGAACGAACGGATGTTGAGCCGTTGGGCTGTTCTTTTTTTATAAATGTATACCGCTTCCCAATTTGTTGAAGGTAGTGTGGTAATGGGTTATCAGGCCGGATTCGGGGGCTTGCCAGCTTGCGGATAGAGCTGATCCGGACGTCAAAGGCCTTCCTGGAGTCATGGTTCAGGGGACAATCAACGCCGGCCGACGCGCAGGAACAGCGGCCACTGCAGCTTCAGCGCCGCATCGGGATGTCCCCATCCAGGTTCAAGTTCGGCCATCAGCGCCGGAAGCGGATCGTTTCCATGCGCGGCTTCATAACGCTTCACTGCCGACCATGTGGACAGATAGGCCATCAATCGTGGCAGGGTCCATTCGACTTCGATCGCAAAATCCGGCGTCCCGATTTCCCTAAACGGGAAATCCAGGCTGCAGTAGGCGTCATCGATCAGCGCGCGCTCCGGCGGCCAGTACGGGCCGACGGTTTCGGCATAGAAACGCTCGAGCCGCGCATCCATCTCCCCCGGCAGCACCATGCGGCCGTAGCCCCACAGGGCGACCACCCCGCTGGGCTTCAGCACGCGCGCGGCTTCGGCATGAAAGCGCGGCAGGTCGAACCAGTGTGCCGCCTGGGCGACGGTGACGAGGTCGACGCTGCAGTCGGCAAGGCCGCTGGCCTCGGCGGGTGCGACCCGGTAATCGACAAGCGGATGCGGCCCGGCGTGACGGATCTGCTCGGCTGAGGCATCGGTGGCGACGACGCGGCGGAAATGCGGCGCCAGCCCCAGCGCCGCCTGGCCGCTGCCGGTGGCGCAATCCCATGCGAGCGCCTGTTCGGCGCACTGGCCGGCGAGCCAGGCGAACAGCGCGGCGGGATAGTCGGGTCGGTAGGCGGCGTAACGCCCGGACGCCGACGAAAAGTGGTCCTTGAAGCCGCTCAACTTGGCAGCAGCGTCAGGCGCAGGTCGCCGCCGACCTGGCGCACGTCGGCCAGCCTGAAGCGTGCGGCGTCGGCCAGCGTGACGAGCGGCGGGTGGTCAAACAGCCCGCGCGCGTCGTCGCCCACCACCAGCGACGCCATGTAGGCCACCCATTCGTCGACCAGCCCGGCCGCCAGCAGCGCGCCGTTCAACGCCGCGCCGGCCTCGACGTGCAGCTCGTTGACGCCGCGCTGCCCGAGCAGCGTGAGCAGGGCGGCGAGGTCGACCCGGCCGTCCGCCCCAGGCAGTTCGAACACTTCCGCACCCGCCCGTTCGAGCGCGGCGCGAAGGCGAGGCTCGGCGTGGTGGCAGGCAATGAGCGCGGGCAGGATAGCCGCGTCGGCCGGCGTGCGCAGTGCGGAATCGACGACGACCCTGAGCGGCTGGCGGCCGATGTCGACATCGCGCACGTTCATGCGCGGGTTGTCGGCCAGCACGGTGCCGCGGCCGGTGAGGATGGCGCAGGCGCGCGCGCGCAGCCTTTGCACGTCGGCCCGCGCCGCCTCGCCGGTGATCCACTGCGAGGCGCCGTTGGCGAGCGCGGTCTTGCCGTCCAGCGTCGACGCGGTCTTCAGCCGCAGCCACGGGCGGCCCCGCGTCATGCGTGAAATGAATCCGGGGTTGAGCGCGCGCGCCTCGGCTTCCATCAGCCCGACCTCGGCCTCGATGCCGGCCAGCGTCAGCATCGAAATCCCGCCGCCTGCGACCAGGGGATTGGGGTCGGTCATCGCCGCCACCACGCGGCCGACGCGCGTATTGATGAGCGCCTCGGCGCAGGGCGGGGTGCGACCGTGATGCGAACAGGGCTCCAGCGTGACGTAGACCGTCGCGCCGCGCGCAGCGGCGCCCGCGGCCTTCAGCGCATGGACTTCGGCGTGCGGGGTGCCGGCGCGTTCATGCCAGCCCTCGCCGACGACGCGACCGTTGCTGACGACGACGCAGCCGACGCGCGGATTGGGGCTGGTGGTGAAAAGTCCGCGTGCCGCAAGCTGCAGCGCGCGGGCCATGTGGGCATGGTCGTCAGCGCTGAAGCGGTCGGCGCGGGTCATTTACTGGTCGATGTCGCGGATGACGTCGCGAAAATCTTCGACGTCCTGGAAGCTGCGGTAGACCGAGGCGAAGCGGATATAGGCGACCTTGTCGAGTTTCTTCAGCTCGTTCATCACCAGTTCGCCGACTTCGCGTGCCGGGATTTCGCGCTCGCCCAGCGTCAAGAGGCGCTGGCGGATGCGGTCGACCGCGGCGTCGACCAGCTCGGTCGACACCGGACGCTTGTGCAGCGCGCGGCGAAAGCCCTCGCGCAGCTTGGATTCGGAAAAGTCTTCGCGGGTGCCGTTGGTCTTGACGATTTGCGGCGGCCGCAGCTCGGCGGTTTCCCAGGTGGTAAAGCGCTTGTCGCAGGCCGCGCAGCGGCGGCGGCGGCGGATCGCATCGCCCGCCTCATTGACGCGGGAGTCGATGACCTGGGTGTCAAGGGAACCGCAGAAGGGACATTTCATAAGCGGGTAAGGGGTGAGGCGTGAGGCGTGAGGCCGGCCGTGGCAGGCGCCCCCTCTCTCCTAACCCCTATCGCCTCACGCATTAGCCATACACCGGAAACCGCGCCACCAGCTTCGCCACGTCGCCCTTCACGCGCTCGATCACCGCCTCGTCGGTCGGCGCGTCGAGCACGTCGGCGATCAGGTGGGCGAGCTGTTCGGTTTCGAGTTCCTTGAAGCCGCGCGTCGTTATCGCCGGGGTGCCGATGCGGATGCCGCTGGTGACGAAAGGCTTCTGCGGGTCGTTGGGGATGGCGTTCTTGTTGACCGTGATGTGGGCGCGGCCCAGCAGCGCCTCGGCTTCCTTGCCGGTGAGCTTCTTCGGCTGCAGGTCGACCAGGAAAACGTGGCTCTCGGTGCGGCCCGAGATGATCCTGAGGCCGCGCTCGACCAGCACCTTGCACATCACCAGCGCGTTGGCGATCACCTGCTCCTGGTAGTGCTTGAATTCCTTGCTCGATGCTTCCTTGAACGCCACTGCCTTGCCGGCGATGACGTGCATCAGCGGGCCGCCCTGCAGGCCGGGGAAGATCGCCGAGTTGATCGCCTTCTCGTGCTCGGCCTTCATCAGGATGATGCCGCCGCGCGGGCCGCGCAGGGTCTTGTGGGTGGTCGAGGTCACCACGTCGGCGTGCGGCACCGGGTTGGGATAGACGCCCGCGGCGATGAGGCCGGCGTAGTGCGCCATGTCGACCATGAAGATCGCGCCGATTTCCTTCGCGACCTTGGCGAAGCGCTCGAAGTCGATCCTGAGCGCGTAGGCCGAGGCGCCGGCGATGATCAGCTTCGGCTTGTGCTCGCGCGCAAGCAACTCCATCTTGTCGTAGTCGATTTCTTCTTTTTCATTCAAGCCGTAGGCGACGACGTTGAACCACTTGCCGGACATGTTCAATGCCATGCCGTGGGTGAGGTGGCCGCCTTCGGCCAGGCTCATGCCCATGATGGTGTCGCCGGGCTTCAGGAAGGCCATGAACACCGCCTGGTTGGCCTGCGAGCCGGAGTTGGGCTGCACGTTGGCGGCCTCGGCGCCGAACAGCGCCTTCACCCGGTCGATCGCCAACTGCTCGACGATGTCCACGTATTCGCAGCCGCCGTAGTAGCGCTTGCCGGGATAGCCTTCGGCGTACTTGTTGGTGAGCTGCGAACCCTGCGCTTCCATCACCGCCGGACTGGTGTAGTTTTCCGACGCGATCAGCTCGATGTGATCCTGCTGGCGCTGGTCTTCTTTCTGGATCGCAGCCCACAGGTCGGGATCGGTCTTGGCGAGGGTGTCTTGGCGGTTGAACATGGCAAAGAGGATGGCTGGAAAAGGCAGGATTTTAACACGCGGCGGCAATTGGCCATCCGCCCCCACAAGCCGTCGCCCAGGCGGTGTGCCCCTCCTGTAGGAGGCCCGCCTCCGGGCCGATTGCGGACCGTTGCGCGGCGCGGGCAATCGCGGCGAGGGCGCCGCTCCTACGTGGGAGCGCCTTCCAAGGCGCGATTGCTCGGTTGGCGATCGTGGCCGGCGTGTTGATTGGAGAGACGGTATCTACAAACGGCCCAGAAAATCATTCCGGACAGATGTGTTCCGGCTGACCCCGGAACGACGAATGCGGGCTTGTTCCGGGTTTCCATAAGCAGCCTCGTATAATCGCCAAAAACCCGAGGCCAACCATGCAAAGACGTGATTTCCTGGCAGGCGCAGGCGTCGCCGCCATGCTGCCGCTGGCCGCGCAGGCGGCGACCGCGGAATCGAGCACGCTGCCCGCGATCCGCTGGCGGCTGGCGTCGAGCTTTCCGAAAAGCCTCGACACCATCTACGGCGCCGCGGAAACCCTGTCCAAGCGGGTCGCCGCGCTCACCGGCGGCAAGTTCCAGATCCGCGTCTTCGCCGGCGGCGAACTGGTGCCGGGCCTGCAGGTGCTCGACGCGGTCGGCAACGGCACCGCCGAATGCGGCCACTCGGCGGGCTATTACTACGTCGGCAAGAACCTCGCGCTGGCGTTCGACACCGCCATGCCGTTCGGCCTGACGGCGCGCCAGCAGAATGCCTGGATGTACGCCGGCGGCGGCATCGAGGCGCTGCGCAGCCTCTACGCAAAATACAAGGTGGTGCAGTTTCCCGGCGGCAACACCGGCACCCAGATGGGCGGCTGGTTCAGAAAACCGATCAAGTCGATGGCCGATTTGCGCGGCCTCAAAATGCGCATCCCCGGCATCGGCGGCCAGATCATGGCGAAGCTCGGCGCGGTGCCGCAGACCCTGCCCGGCGGCGACATCTACCCCGCGCTGGAGCGCGGCGCGCTCGACGCCGCCGAATGGGTCGGCCCCTACGATGATGAGAAGCTCGGCTTCCACAAGATCGCCAAGCACTACTACTATCCCGGCTGGTGGGAAGGCGGGCCGCAGCTCTCTTTCTACGTCAACCAGGCGGCGTGGAAAGCGCTGCCTGAACAGTATCGCCAGGCCTTCGAGGTCGCCACCGCCGAAGCCAACCAGCTGATGCTCGCGCAATACGACGCCAAGAACCCGCCCGCGCTGCTGCGCCTGGCCGGGCAGGGCGTCAAGCTGCATCCCTTCCCCAAGGACGTGATGCTCGCCGCGCGCCGCGCCACCTTCGAACTGTACGAAAATGAAGCGAAGACCAACCCCGACTTCGCCGCCATCTACCGCCCCTGGAAGCTGTTCCGCGACACCCAGTTCCAGTGGTTCAAAGTCGCCGAAGCGGCATACTCCAACTTCAACTACTACGTGAAATAGCCATGAACCGACTCGACCAGCTCATCACCACCTTCGATCTGGGCCTGCGCACCGTCTTCGCCACCCCGCACGCCGGCCGCCCGTATCCCGGCACCGGCCCAGAAGCCGAGTTGAGCGAAGCCGAACGCGCGCAGGCCGCCGCGCTCATGCGCGTCAACCACGTCGGGGAAGTCTGCGCGCAGGCGCTCTACGCCGGACAGGCGCTCACCGCGAAGAATGAAAAAGTGCGCGCCGAGCTCGAACAGGCCGCGCGCGAAGAGACCGACCACCTCGCCTGGTGCGAAACCCGCATCAACGAACTCGGTGGCCGCAAGAGCCTGTTGAACCCGCTGTGGTTCGGCGGCGCGTTCGGCATGGGCGTCGTCGCGGGCATGCTGGGGGACAAATGGAACCTCGGCTTTCTCGCCGAAACCGAACGCCAGGTCGAAGCGCACCTGGACGGCCACCTGCAGAAACTGCCGGAAGCCGACGCCAAGAGCCGCGCCGTCGTCGAACAGATGAAAACCGACGAAGCCCAGCACGCGCAGACCGCGGTCGACCACGGCGGCGCACCGTTGCCGCAGCCGGTGAAATGGGCGATGCGCTTCGCGGCGAATGTGATGCGGCAGACGGCCAGCCGGGTTTAGCGTGGGCGTGGACGGCCAGATGCTTTCTCGATGTATTGACGATAGGCGTTCGCAAAAACCAATTTCATAAACGAAGACTCTTTGCCGTCTCAGCTTCTAGTTCCAGCCAATTACACACGCGTGCCGATGCGTCAATTCGTACTCCAGTAGGTTGTCGACAGTAGTGGCAAAATACTCAAGGCAGGAAATCGCATTGGCGACGTAATTAGAATCAAGTTGCCCGGGCACCGCTAGTTCAGGTACGTTTGTTGGAACGGCGAAACCGTGTGCAAACGAATGTCGCACATCAAGAATGCCGTTAAAAAAAGCCTTCGTATCGGTCTGGTTTGTGAACCGAGGTGACCAAATCCATGATGCGTACGGGTCCATACCAGTAATGTTCAAAATCAACTCTCTTGATTTATCCCAGTTAGGGGTATTCAGGTCGTTCGTAAGCTTGTCCACAAGAGATTCAAATTGAACAATGAGAGTCCAAGCCTTACGGTGCGCTTGCACTCGCGTTTTTGACACAAACTCGGGCAATACCGCCTCGATGTAGCCTTCCCAGCAGCCTACCGCTTGAGCGATGGCTGCTTTGAGTAAGCATTGATCGGTAAACGTCTGATTGGTACTTGCGATGCTGGATGTGCCACAAAAGCTGGCAAGAACACGAGCACCCACTATCGCGTTTTGAAACTTTGTGAGTGCAGCCGATCCCATCAGAGTCTCTGCACCAGCTTAGCAATTGCCTTGGTGTACTGCGTAATCGCGGTTTGGTTAACCTGAACAATCTTGCCGTCAATACTGTGGTGTCCCGACTTCAACCGCGATAGAGGACAGCCTTCGGATGAGGCAACCACCGCGACTGAATGATAGTCGGGCATCTGCGCAAATAAATCCTCTATTGTTTTGTGGATGGCGAAATTACGCTTGCCTGTCGAGAGCGCCCGTTCCACAACTGAGCGAATAGGTGCGCTCTTTGCCTGAAACGCGGAACTAGGCTCTTTTTTGTACATCGTTGCTCGATTACTTACGAACGTATGCAATCTCGGAAGGTCAAGTTTTTCTTCACGGGCTCGACCCGAAAAGCTCAACCGCGCGTAACCTTGTAGCTCGCTATCGGCAATACCATACAAAAGCGCAAACACGTTTTCGATGCCGCGCCGGGAACTGTCATCTGCCGTGAAGGGTACGATCAGATTTTCGGCAGAGCACAGTGCAACTTGCGTGTAAATAGAGAAGCTTGGGTTGCAATCAACAAATGTTGTGACATCACTGGCGGGGCTTGTTTCAGTAAACGATTTGATCAAGTCTATTAGCCATCGCATGACTTTTGCCCAAGCATCATTTGGAAGTGCCATTTGGGATGCTTGTCGCATTGCTTCAGAGAGAAGCTCAAGCAAGTTGTCGCCTGCGACGAGACATAGGTTCGGCGGCAGGTTGTTGTTTATCTCGGCAGGCCTGCAAACGAATTCCTGAACGCTGGACAAAGGAATAAACGGCGATGTCAAGCGGGCCTCGAAGTACCCGCCAATTGAACGGCGCGGATGTTCGGCATAGAGAGAGTCAATGGCGGCTGGTGCCTCGTCCTTACCACCAAACAACATTTCGGTGATGTTGGCCTGAGGACAAAGATCAAGAACTAGTACCTCTTCGTCTGGGTGAGCTATAGCGTATTCGCAAGCGAGCGAGAACGTCAGAAAGCTCTTGCCAACTCCCCCTTTGTTGTTCCATAGCGCGTATCGGGCCATCCAACTATCCTTAGATTCTTATGCGGCGCATATGCGACCGTGTGGCGAAGTGTAAAAGATGCTGCTAGCTAGGTCGACACCAAGTTTGCCGAGACAAGCGAACCATCGCAGCGATCACCCTAATTGTTTCTTCCTGGCCGATTTCTGCCTAAGAAGGGGCGGCCTGAACTTGCACTGTCTGTAAGTTCAAGTCTGAACTTCTAAAGCCACCTCCCTATGATGAATCTGGGGGGTGGCTCAGGCCCGATTATTTTTCGCAGAGGTTCATTTTTTTAATATTCTCACCGCGAAATGAACTGACCTGGCGTCCCCCCTGGGGTCGACGGGCGCGGCAAGTGATCGGCTCATCACGCCTGACCGAGCTGCTCACGCAGGCCATTCAAAGTTTCCTGCTCGCCACGAACGCGGAAGAACGCACCGTCTTCGTCGGCGCGCTCCTCCAGCACTTCGCAGCGCGCGAATATTTCGCCGCGCAGCTGCTGCGCCGACCACGGTAGAAACAACTCGGCCTCGACCAGATCCTTCTGGAAAAACGCAAGGATTGCCTTGTGCAGTTTGGCGACGTCGTCGGGGCGGCGCGCGCTCATCACGATGCAATCGGGGTAGCTGGCGTGCAGCGTGGCTTCGCATTCGGCTTGTGCCGCGGCGTCGCC
>JBAQND010000266.1:0-2017 GCA_049303455.1 Thiobacillus sp. | reverse complement strand
GATCGCCGACTTGCTGGCGCTTCACGCCCGCGGTGAGCACGAACACGCCCGCAGACGGGCTTGGGCGCAGTCGTTTGTCGAACGTTACAACTGGAAGCATATCGCCGATAAATACGTTGATATTTATACGGCCCTGGCCGATCCGAAAACGGGGAGCGCGACATGCCGCTGATATCCGCGCGCCTTGCGGGGCGGACAGTCGTGTTGCTGTGGGGGCTGCTGGCCGGGCTGGCTGCACCGCTCGCGGCGGCAAGCTGTGACCAGGATGTCGCGCTGAAGGGGGTGAACCTTGCCGGGGCTGAGTTCAACGGAAGCAAGCTGCCCGGGGTGCTGTACAAGGACTATGTCTACCCGAAAGACGCGGAATTCGATTATTTCGCGTCCATCGGCGCGAACGCCATTCGTCTGCCTTTTCGCTGGGAACGCATCCAGCCGTCCTTGTCGGGCGAGCTGGACCCGGCCGAGCTGCGCAATCTTGAGAAGACCGTGGCCATGGCCAAGTCCCGGGGGATGTGCGTGATTCTCGACGTGCATAACTACGGGACCTATCGCGGCCAAGCGATCGGCACCCCGGAAGTGCCGGTTCAGGCGTTCATCGATTTATGGACACGGCTGGCAGCCCGGTTCAGCGACACCTCCGTCGTTGCATTCGGCCTGATGAACGAGCCTTTTAAATTGCCCATCGGGCAATGGGCCAGCACGGCTCAGCAAACGGTCAGCGCAATCAGAAAAAGCGGGGCAGAAAACCTGATCCTGGTTTCTGGCGGCCGCTGGAGCGGCGTGCATGAATGGGAAAAACTGAAAAGCGGCACGTCGAATGCGAGTGCTTTCGCGCATTTCCAGGATCCGCTGAAGCGCACCTGGATCGAAGTGCATCAATACGCCGATCCTTATTACGCCGGCATCGGCGAGACGTGTGTGCCGGCAACCCGTTTCACGAACATGTTCGGCAACATCACGCGCTGGGCAAAGGCCAACAATCAGCGGCTTTTCCTGGGGGAGTTCGGCACCCCGGCAAATCAGGCATGTCTTGAGGCCCTGGATGCGATGCTCGCGCAAATGAACGACGAGCGTGTTTGGCGCGGGTGGACCTACTGGGCAGCGGGAAGCTGGTGGGGAAGCTACCCGTTGAGCATCGCGCCACAGCATGGGCGGGATGCGCCACAGACCCGGATATTGAAACGGTATTTTTAATATCAGGACACACCGCCGGTGCACAACTTTGACTGCCGGCCGCTTGGCGCCGCGTCCCCCATACATTGCTGACCATGACGCGCTTGCCGCTGGCGCCTCTCGACTCGCTCGCCAGCGGGCACAGGACGCAGCGCCAAGCGCGCGTTCTCACGGTTGGATTCTCAAGGAACGAAGATGAACTTTTTAGTGATTTCGGCGCACGACTACCGCTCCCGCAGAAAAGCAGGCATTCATTTTGTAACGGCGGAACTGGAAAAGCGGGGCAACACCCGGTTTTTCTCCTGCCAGTACAGCCTGCTGTCGCAATTGAAATCAGACCCGCGGGCTTCGCTCGCGGCTTTGGCAAACAAAAAGACGGTCCATGAGAACGTCGAGTGTTATCTGTGGAAGACCTGGATTCACCCGTTCAATGTGCGCAAACCCTATTTGCGCCCCATCGAGGCATTTCTGTTTCGGCGTTACGTCCAGAAGCCGAGTCAAGTCCTGGTCGACTGGATCAAGGAAGCCGATGTGGTCTTTTTCGAGAGCGGAATTGCCCCCGTTTTTTTCGATCTCGTTGCGCAGTTGAATCCGAAGGCCAGAACGATCTATATCGCCTCGGATGACTTGACCACAATCAATGCGGCCGCTTATGTGAGAGCGACGTTCGACCGCGTGGCGCCGAAGATGAGCGCGCTCTGCCTGAAGTCCCGACACATGTCGGACGGCATGCCTGAATCGTCCAATCAGTACGTGATCCCGCATGGCTTCGATTTTTCAGTCGCCCGGCATGCGGATCCGTCGCCGTATCCAGCAGGCGGGAATACCGTGCATGCGGTGTCGG
>JBAQND010000265.1:0-9565 GCA_049303455.1 Thiobacillus sp. | reverse complement strand
AACCAGCGAAACAGAAGGTTGTATGGGGTCTGCTCCATGAACTGGCGCTCGGAGCGGATGCTGTAGAACACCTGCGGGAGCATGGCACGCAGAAGCTTCTCGGGGCGATGCCGGGGCGCCCGCCTTTGACGTCGGCCTCGTATATGCCGGAGTACATGCCGGAGAAGAGCGCATCCATCTTCACCTAGGCGGCGTTGACCATCTGCCGGATGGGCCGCAGGGGATGGTCGGCTGGCACGAAGTCTTCCAGCTTGCGCGCGGTGAAGGTGCCGGATCCGCGCATGAAGGGGGGCTCTGGACGGGCGGCTCTGGATGGGCAATGAATCGGTAGCAGTTTAACTTCTGACGGCAGGGGGAGGTGCGCCGGCCGGGGGGTATTTCAGCAGCCTGACAACAAGCCGTCAAGTCTTAGCGGTCAGGGCGCGTCTTGCGCAGGCGTCGCAGCCAGCCGCAGCCGCAGCGGCGGCGCGCTGCCGTCCTTGTCCTGGCCGGCGTACAGCGTGAGGTGGGGATAGGGGATCTCGATGCCGGCGGCGTCGAAGGCCTTCTTCAGGCGGTACAGGAATGCGCGGCGGACCGTCCACTGCTCGAGCGGCATGACCTTGAAGCGGCAGCGGATGACGACTGCCGAATCCGCCCAGTTTTCAACGCCGGCGATTTCGAGGTCCTCCACGATTTTCTCGCCCAGTTCGGGGTCGCTGCGCATGCCGGCGGCTACTTCGCGCATCACGGCATAAACCTCGTCGACGTCCTCGCGGTAGGCCACGCCGATGTCGAGCAGCGCGAAGGCAAAGCTGCGACTGCGGTTGGTGACGCTGTCGATGTTGCCGTTGGGGATGTAATGCACGCTGCCTTCGTAGTCGCGCAGGCGGATGTAGCGCAGCGTCATCTCCTCGACCAGCCCGCCCTTGCCGGCCACCTCGACCACGTCGCCCTGACTCACCTGGTTTTCCAGCAACAGGAAGAAGCCGTTGAAGTAGTCCTTGACCAGGCTTTGCGCGCCGAAGCCGATGGCGATGCCAAGCACGCCGGCGGTGGCCAGGATCGGTGCGATGGAAATACCGATCGTGGAGAGCACCAGCATGCCGCCGACCAGCGTGATGATCACCGCGGCGACATAGCGGAATACGCGTTCCAGCGTATCCAGGCGCTTGATCCGTTCGCGATCGCTGAGGTCCTGCTGCATGTGCGTCCGCAGCCGCGCCAGCCCCTTGCGTGACCACCTGAGCAGTACCCAGGTCAGCGCCAGAATGATCACGACATGGAGCGCGCTTTCCAGCAGCCACAGCCAGTTGCCCAGGGCCTGCTTCAAAGTGGCAAGTATTTCCATTCATGATCTCCTTTGAGGGTGTTGGGTACGCAGGCCATCGCGATGCGCAATGCGCGCAACTCGCGAGGGTCCGCACGGCAGAGAACGACTGCGGCGGGGCGCGGTCCGATTATTTGATGGGAAACAGCGACGGCATCACACGGGATAAGGCCTGAAATGGCTGCCTGTTGGTAGCGTGCAAGTTTAGTCCCATCGATGCAGCCTGCCAAATCAACTGCTAGCTGTCCCATTTTTTTGACAGCCGGCACGAGATACAAACCAAACACAAAAAAAACGAATAAAAATCCATCACTTACGCGTAACTGCCGGCTGAAAACAAAAATGTCTCAACTGCGAGAAAACCCTGTAAGCAAGGCGTCACAATCGGCAAGGAGCGGCCGCGGCGGCGCTGACCGGCGCATCCTGGGGGCTTGTCACCCCGCAGGTTTGCCAAGCCAGGATCACGTCCGAACCAACCGGTTCAGAGTTGCCAATCGCGGATGAAGGGGGTGTAGAAATCCTGCATGGCCGGCACGGCACCACGAATCTGGCACAAGGCGCGAGCAAAGGCATCGGCGCGCGCCAGCCGTTCGGCCAGCGGCCAGCCACGCAAGACGCCGAGGATAAAAATGGCGGCAAACCCGTCGCCCGCGCCGGCACGGTCGACCAGGTTCGGCAGCGCCTGGCCCGCCACCGATTCGATGCGGCCGGCCGCGTCGAGGGTCCAGGCGCCGGCCGCACCGCGGGTGACTACCACCCGCTCCAGGCCGAAGTCGGACACCAGCACGCCGGCACGGGCTTCCGGGGTGGCGCCGTCCAGTGTGAGCAGATGGCCGACGCGGGTTAGCTCCGCCTCGTTGAGCTTGGCCACGCTGGCCTGCCGCAGCGACCAGCGCAGCGTGTCGGCGTCCACCCAGGGATCGGTCAGATTGAGATCCAGAAAGACATGGCTGTCGACCGCGCCGAGCAGTTCGCGCAGCGCGCGGCGCGATTCGCCGCGCTGCGCCAGGGTGCCGAAGTAGACCATCGCCGGATGCACCAACAGCCCCACCATGCGCGCCAGGCCGGCATGGATGTGGTCGTAGGCCTGATCGGACAGGATGTCGTACACCGGGCCGGCGGCCGTCTCGGTCACCCTGACCCGCCCGGTCGGGCGCGCCGGATCGCGCTGCAGGCCGCGCCGGTCCAGCCCGCGTTCGCTCATTGCTTGCTGCAACTGCTCGCCCGGCGCATCCTTGCCGGCCCGCGTCATCAGCACCGGATGCGCGCCCAGCGCGCCAAGATGGCACGCCACGTTGTACGGCGCGCCGCCCAACACGGTGCGGCCGCGAAACTGGTCGACCAGGGCTTCGCCAAAGGCCACCACGGATTGTGCATGCGGATGGGGCGCGATGCCTGGCCGATGCATGGTGTGGTGCGCCCTGCGTTCAGGATGTTCATGATTTCAAACCTCTGGAAAAATGGTTTGCAGTCTCGCCTGTCCGGTAAGCATCGCTCACCGGCTTGCGATGCGCGGGAGACCAGAAAGCGCTTTTTTATGTTTGCACAAAACAAATTGGCAACACAAGTACCCCGCCGCCACAGGCGTCGTCCCGTCGGCCCAGCACGCCTGACTGAACCCGTGCAACGCATGGCCGGTGCCCCACACAGGTTCATGGCAGCGCCAAGTCACGTTAGACACGTTAGAATGGCCGCGTCTTCCGGCCACCCGCCGGTCCGTACAACAATCCCGACCGATGACGCTTTTCTTCGCTGTTCTGACCCCGTTCGTGGGCGCGGCCCTGGTTGCACTGGCGTCTCGCCTCGGGCGCTCGCATTCGGCCTGGGCAGCGGGCGCGGTCACCCTGGCGGCCATCGCCTGGCTGGCGCCCTCCCTGCACCTGCCGTTCGAAGGCACCACGCTGATCCAGCAGCACGACTGGATGCCCGCCCTGGGCCTCAATCTCGCATTCCGCCTCGACGGCCTGGCACTGCTGTTCGCTGCGCTGATCCTCGGCATCGGCCTCCTGATCGTGCTGTACGCCCGCTACTACCTGTCCGAGCGCGACAGCATGGGGCGCTTCTATTCCTACCTGATGCTGTTCATGGGCTCGATGCTCGGCATCGTGCTGTCGGAAAACCTGATCCAGCTCTTGATCTTCTGGGAGTTGACCAGCCTGTCGTCCTTCCTGCTGATCAGCTACTGGCAGCACCGCGAGGAAGGCCGCCAGGGCGCGCGCATGGCGCTGGCGGTGACCGGCGCCGGCGGCTTCGCCATGCTGGGCGGCTTTCTGCTGCTCGGCCACATCGTCGGCAGCTACGAGCTGTCGGTGGTGCTCGCCTCCGGCGACCTGATCCGCGCACATCCGCTCTATGTGCCGACGTTGACGCTGATCCTGCTCGGCGTGTTCACCAAGTCGGCGCAGTTCCCCTTCCACTTCTGGCTGCCGCACGCGATGGCCGCGCCCACCCCGGTGTCGGCCTACCTGCATTCGGCCACCATGGTGAAGGCCGGCGTGTTCCTGCTGGCGCGCCTGTTCCCGGCACTGTCCGGCACCTCCGAATGGTTCTGGCTGGTCAGTGGAGCGGGAATGACCACCCTGCTGCTCGGCGCCTACGTCGCGCTGTTCAAGCATGACCTGAAGGGCCTCCTGGCCTACTCGACCATCAGCCACCTCGGCCTGATCACGCTTCTGTTCGGCCTGTCGACGCCGCTCGCCGCAGTGGCCGGGGTGTTCCACATCATCAACCACGCCATTTTCAAGGCCTCGCTGTTCATGGCCGCCGGCATCATCGACCACGAGGCCGGCACCCGTGACATGCGGCGGCTGCACGGCTTGTGGAAATTCATGCCCCACACCGCGACGCTGGCGATGGTGGCCGCCGCGGCGATGGCCGGGGTGCCGCTGATGAACGGCTTTCTCTCGAAGGAAATGTTCTTCGTCGAAGCGATGGAGATTTCCGAGAGCCATATCGGCGGCTGGCTGCTGCCCGCGCTGGCGACGCTGGCCGGGGCCTTGGCGGTGGCTTATTCGCTGCGCTTCATCCACGACGTCTTCTTCAACGGCGAGCCGGTGGACCTGCCGCGCACGCCGCACGAGCCGCCGCGCTGGATGAAAGTGCCGGTGGAAATCCTGGTGGTGCTGTGCCTGGTGGTCGGCATCGCGCCCGCGTACACCGTCGCACCGCTGCTGGCGGTGGCGGCGCAGAGTACGCTGCAGACGCCGCTGCCCGACTACCACCTGGCGCTGTGGCACGGCATCAACCCGGCGCTGGTCATGAGCCTGATCGCGCTGGCCGGCGGCACGCTCATTTACCTGGCGCGCCGCCCGCTGTTCGCCTGGCACGATCGCGGCATTGGCCGGCTCGACGCCCGCGTGGTCTTCAACGGATTGCAGGAGGGGCTGTTCGCGCTGGCGCGCTCAATCACCCGCCTGGTCGACACCGGCTCGCTGCAGCGCCAGGTGTTCTTCCTGCTGGCGGCCGCCCTGGTGCTCGGCGTCGCGCCCTGGCTGGCCGGCGGCACGCCGCTGGCCGGCAGCCGCGAAGGCCTGCCGCTCGACGCCGTCAGCCTGCTCGCCGCCAGCACCCTGATCGTCGCCACGCTGGCCACCGTATGGCTGCACCGGCAGCGATTCGTCGCACTGGTCACGATCGGCGTGGTGGGACTGGTGGTGTCGCTCGCCTTCGTCAAGTTTTCCGCGCCCGACCTCGCGCTGACCCAGCTGTCGGTCGAGATCGTCACCATTGTCCTGCTGCTGCTGGCGCTCTACTTCCTGCCGCAGCATGCCGCGCCGGAAAAAGACCGCGCGCGCGTCTGGCGCGACGGCGTGATCGCGGCGCTGGCGGGCGGCGGCACCGCGGCGCTGGCGTGGGCGGTGCTGACCCGGCCCTACGACACCATTGCCGGCTATTACCTTGCCAACAGCGTGCCGGGCGGCGGCGGCGGCAACGTGGTGAACGTCATCCTGGTCGACTTCCGCGGCTACGACACGCTGGGCGAGATCACCGTGCTGGCGCTGGCCGGGCTCGGCATCGTGGCGATGCTGCAGGGTCTGCGGCTGGACGCGCCGAGCCGCGACGCCGCCGGGCGCCTGTGGAATGCCGACGCCCACCCGCCCATCATGGCCACACTGACCCGCATCCTCTTGCCGCTGGCGCTGCTGGTCGCGGTATTCATCCTGTTGCGCGGCCACAATCAGCCGGGCGGCGGCTTCATCGCCGGGCTGATCACGTCGGCGGCGTTGATCGTGCAATACCTCGCCAACGGCGCAGCCTGGACGCATCAGCGCATGGCGGCTACGCCTCCCTCTCCCCAACCCTCCCCCCAAACGGGGGAGGGCGCGAACGCTGAGCCCAAACCAGTTTACGACAGCCACCCGCTGATCGCCTGGGGACTGGCGATCGCCACCTTGACCGGGCTGGCGAGCTGGCTGTTCGGCTACCCCTTCCTCACCTCGACCTTCGGCCATCTGGACTGGCCGGTCGTCGGCGAGTTCGAGCTGGCCTCGGCGATGGCGTTCGACCTTGGCGTGTTCCTCGTCGTCGTCGGCGCCACGCTGATGATCCTGGTCAATCTCGGCGGCCTGCACCATGCCCCGCCCAAACACAGGCAACAGCACTGATGGAAGCGCTCATCGCACTCGTCATCGGCGTGCTCACCGCGGGCGGCGTGTTTCTCGCATTGCGCGGCCAGACCTTTCCGGTGGTGCTGGGACTCACCCTGATGTCCTACGCCGTCAACCTGTTCCTGTTCGTCATGGGCCGCCTCGCCATCGGGATGCCACCCGTGATCAGCGCGGCGGCCGAGGGCTACACTGACCCGCTGCCGCAGGCGCTGGTGCTCACCGCCATCGTCATCAGCTTCGGCATGACCGCCTTCGCCATCGTGCTGGCGCTGAAGGCGCGCGCCGAGCTCGGCAACGACCATGTCGACGGCCTGCACCACAATGAGGACCGGCACGCATGAACTGGCTCGATCATCTACCCATCCTGCCAGTGGTGCTGCCGCTCATCGCCGGCATCGTGCTGCTGGGGCTGCGCAACCGCGGCCTGGCCCTGCAGCGCGGCGTCAGCCTCGCCGCCGCCCTGGCGCTGGTTCCGCTCGCCATTACCTTGCTGCAGTCCGCCGGCGACGGCACCCATCTGGTCTACCAGCTCGGCAACTGGATAGCGCCCTATGGCATCGTGCTGGTGGTCGACCGGCTGGCGGCGTGGCTGCTGCTGACGACGGCCCTGCTGGCGGTGTTCGCGCTGCTGTACGCGATTCGCGGCAGCGACACGCAAGGCCGCCACTTCCATGTGCTGTTCCAGCTGCAGCTGTTCGGCCTGAACGGCGCCTTCCTCACCGGCGACCTGTTCAACCTGTTCGTCTTCTTCGAGATCCTGCTGCTCGCCTCCTACGGCCTCCTGCTGCACGGCGGCGGCCGTCAGCGGGTGAAGGCGGGGCTGCACTTCGTCGTCATCAACCTGGTCGGCTCGACGCTGTTTCTGTTCGCCGTCGGCACCCTGTACGGCGTCACCGGCACGCTCAACATGGCCGACCTCGCGGTGAAGCTCGCGGCCACGCCGCCGGACAATCTGGCGCTGGTGCAGTCCGCCGGCCTGCTGCTGTTCGCCGTGTTCGCGCTGAAGGCCGCGCTGCTGCCGCTCTACCTGTGGCTGCCCGCCGCCTACGCCCACACCAGTGCGCCGGTGGCGGCGCTGTTCGCCATCATGACCAAGGTCGGCGCCTACAGCATCCTGCGCGTCTACACGCTGATGTTCGGCGACGACGCCGGACCGGTCGCCCACCTGCTCGACCCCTGGCTCGCCCCGCTGGCGCTTGCGACGCTCACGCTCGGCATGCTTGGCGTGGTGGCCAGCACTACGCTGCGTCAGCAGGCGGCCTACCTGGTGGTGGCCTCGATCGGCAGCCTGCTCCTGGCCTTCGGCCTCGGCAGCCCCGATGCAATCGCCGCCGGCCTGTACTACCTGCCGCACTCCGTCTTCGCCGCGGCCGCGCTGTTCCTGCTGGCCGATTCGATCAGCCGGGCGCGCGGCGAATTCGCCGACCGCTTCGAGTCCGGCCCCGAGATGCCCGGCGCGCGCGTGCTGGGCGGGCTGTTTTTCGTCGCCGCCGTGGCCAGCGCCGGGCTGCCGCCGCTGTCCGGCTTCCTCGGCAAGTTCATGCTGCTCAAGGCCGCGCTCGACTCGCCGCTGATGCCCTGGGTGTGGAGCATCGTTCTGGTCACCGGGCTGCTGAGCATGATCGCGCTGGCGCGGAGCGGCAGCCTGCTGTTCTATCGCACCCACAGCCCATACGACTCCACACGGGCTTCAGCCCGTAGTGGATCGGAGTCCTTTAGGGCGCACGACGCCGCGTCGCTGACGCCGCCGTCGATGGCCGGGCTGGCGCCCGTCGGCGGCCTGCTGCTGCTGGTCGCAGGCCTGGTGATCTGGGCCGGGCCGCTGTCCGATTACGCCCACGCCACCGCAACGCAACTGCTGCAGCCGCAGCAGTACATCGAAGCCGTACTGGGCGCTGCGCCAAGACCGCCCGAAGGGCGAGCACCCGCATGGGGTACGCCGGCGGGTTCCCCGCTGCTGGGCAGCGACCCTTCCGCAGCGTCTGGCGGCGTACCCCATGCGGGTGCCAAGCCATGAGACGTTTGCTGCCGCATCCCCTGCTGACCATCTCGCTCGCCCTGCTGTGGCTGCTGCTGGTCAATCAGCTGACCGCCGGCCACGTCGTGCTGGGCGCGCTGCTCGGCTGGCTGATTCCCTTCGCCACCTCGAGCTTCTGGCCGGAGCAGATCCGCATCCGCCACCCGCTCACCCTGCTGCGCTTCCTCGGCGTGTTCGTCATCGACATCGTGCGCGGCAGCTTCCTGGTTGCCTGGCTGATCCTGCGGGGGCCCAAGCGCCTGCGTCCGGTTTTCGTCGAGGTGCCGCTGGCGCTCGAAACCGATCTCGCCATCAGCCTGCTGGCCAACACCATCTCGCTGACGCCGGGCACGGTGTCGGCACGCTTGAGTGCGGACAAGCGCACGCTGGTCGTGCACACGCTGGATACGGGCGACGCCGCCGCGCTGGTCGCCGAGATCAAGCAACGGTATGAAACGCCGCTGAAAAAAATCTTCGAAGAGGGGAGCGAATGATGCTGCAAACCGTCATCCCGATCGCCTATGCGCTGGTCAGCCTGGCCTTCCTGCTGAGCTTCTGGCGCCTGCTGCGCGGCCCCGACGCGCCCGACCGCATCCTCGCGCTCGACACCCTGTACGTGAACACCATCGCGCTCTTGGTGCTGCTCGGCATCCATCTCGGCAGCGCGATCTATTTCGAGGCGGCGCTGCTGATCGCCATGATGGGATTCGTCGGCACCGTGGCGCTATGCAAGTACCTGCTGCGCGGCGACATCATCGAATGAGGACCGAGCAACCATGATCGACATCCTGCTCTCCCTCTTGATCCTCACCGGCGCGATCTTCACCTTCATCGGCTCGCTCGGGCTGGCCCGCCTGCGCGACTTCTACACCCGCCTGCACGGCCCGACCAAGGCCACCACGCTGGGCGTCGGCTGCCTGCTGATCGCCTCCGCGCTGTATTTCAGCGCGCGCGAAGAAGGTGTCAGCCTGCACGAAGTGCTGGTCACGCTGTTCCTGTTCATCACCGCGCCGGTCTCTGCCCATCTGCTCGCCAAGGCGGCGCTGCACCTGAAGCTCAGATCGCTCGCCCCCACGCCGCCGGATGACGACGCCCCGGCGGATTGAACGCGCCCATTATGTTCGCTATGCAAAAGACGAAAAAAGCGCCCCCCCCCGTATCCTGCCTTAAGCCAAAACGATTGCGGCGCATTCCACTGCCGCACACCAATCCAAAGGATTTACCCATGCGCGCTCCCCTCATCGCACTCCCCCTGCTTGCCACTTTTCTGCTCTCCGCCTGTGCCACCAACGATCTGGGCGACTCGCGCGATCTTTCCAAGACCCAGACGGGCGCCATCATCGGCACCGCGAGCGGCGCGGCGCTGGGCGCGATCATCAACCACAAGAACCGTGGCAAGGGCGCGCTGATCGGCGCGGTCGGCGGCGGTCTGGCCGGAACCGGCGTCGGCTACTACATGGACACGCAAGCCAAGGACCTGGTCAAACAGTTGCAGCCGGAAATCCAGCGCGGCGAGATCAGCGTCGACAAACGCGCCAGCGACAACGCCCTGCTGGTGAGCATGACGGCCCACACCGGCTTCGACACCAACTCCTACATGTTGAAGCCCGGCTACACCACGACGCTGAACAA
>JBAQND010000264.1:0-1824 GCA_049303455.1 Thiobacillus sp. | reverse complement strand
CGCGGATCAGCTGCATCGCCGCGTTGTCGACGTACATGTGGGAGAGCGCGACCTCGGGGTAGTCCTTCGACACCTCGATCATCACGTCCTTCCACAGTTCGGAGCATTCCAGCACGTTGGCCTTCTCCACCGAGCACAGCTTCCTGCCGCGCTTCATCGCGATGCCGAACGCCACGTGCGCCACGCGGCGCACCTCGGATTCGGCATACAACATGGTGTTGAAGCCGACACGCTCGCCGTTCCTGACCTCGATGCCGCGCGGCTGACCGAAATAGACGTCCCCCGTGAGTTCGCGCACGATCATGAGGTCGAGCCCGGACACCACGTCGGGCTTCAGCGAGGACGCCGATGCGAGCTCGGGATACAGCAGCGCCGGGCGCAGGTTGGCGAAGAGATTCAGTTCCTTGCGGATGCGCAAGAGGCCGCGTTCCGGGCGCAGCGGGCGGTCGAGGGTGTCGTACTGCGGGCCGCCGACGGCGCCGAGCAGCACCGCGTCGGCCTCGCGCGCGAGTTTCAGCGTTGCATCCGGCAGCGGGTCGCCCGCGGCGTCGTAGCCGGCGCCGCCGATGGGCGCGGTTTCCATTTCGATCTTCGCGCCCTCGGCGCGCAGGACTTCCAGAACCTTGACCGCCTGCGCGACGATTTCGGGGCCGATGCCGTCGCCGGGGAGAACCGCTAATTTCATATCAACTCCGTAAGCGTGAGGCGAAAGGCGTGAGGCGGGGCGCCAACCGCGCCTCACGCCACACGCCTCACGCCCCACCATCAATTAATTAAATAGCCAGGGCGCTTCCAGCTTGCGTCGCGCTTCATACGCCTCGATCTTGTCGGCCTGCAGCAAGGTCAGGCCGATGTCGTCCAGACCATTGAGCAGACGATGCTTGCGGCCGCCGTCGACCTCGAACGCCAGCACTTCGCCGCCCGGCGTGGTGACAGTCTGCTGGTCGAGATCGATCTTGAGCCGGTAGCCCTCGCTGGCTTCGCATTCACGGAACAGGCGTTCGACCGTGGCCGCATCGAGCACGATCGGCAGGATGCCGTTCTTGAAGCAGTTGTTGTAGAAGATGTCGGCGTAGGACGGCGCGATGATGGCGCGGATGCCATAGTCTTCCAGCGCCCACGGCGCGTGCTCGCGGCTCGATCCGCAGCCGAAGTTGTCGCGCGCCAGCAGCACGGAAGCCCCCTTGTAGCGCGGGAAGTTCAGCACGAACTCCGGATTCGGCTGGCGTGTGGCGGGGTCCATGCCCGGTTCGCCGTGGTCAAGATAACGCCATTCGTCGAACAGATTGGGGCCGAAGCCGGCGCGCTTGATCGACTTCAGAAACTGCTTGGGAATGATGGCGTCGGTGTCGACGTTGGCGCGGTCGAGCGGCACCACCAGTCCATCGAGTGTGGTGAATGCCCGCATGCTGACTAGTTACCGGCCTTGCTGCCGGCTTTTTCGATCGAGCTGCCTGCTTTCTGGACGTCCTGGCCAAAACCTTCCATGGTGTTGCAGCCCGCCAGGGTGAAAGCAGCGGCCATCAAAACAGCGATCATCGGTTTCATGGTGTTCTCCTTAAAAGTTACGCACATCGACAAAATGCCCGGCACACGCGGCAGCGGCGGCCATCGCCGGGCTGACCAGGTGGGTTCTGCCACCCTGCCCCTGCCGTCCTTCAAAATTGCGGTTGCTGGTCGAAGCGCAGCGCTCACCCGGCTCCAGCCGGTCGGCGTTCATCGCCAGGCACATCGAGCAGCCCGGCTCGCGCCATTCGAAGCCGGCCTCGACGAAGATCCTGTCCAGGCCTTCGGCCTCGGCCTGCTGCTTGACCAGACCGGAAC
>JBAQND010000263.1:0-5464 GCA_049303455.1 Thiobacillus sp. | reverse complement strand
GATGGATTTTTTCGCGGGGCAAGGCGCGAGGAGGCGACATGGCTGGCTCTATGGCAACGACGAGCAACGCCGCCATGCGGAAAAAGACGCCGTTTTATGTTTCGATATTTAAGATTCACGACACTAGAAGCGTGCTGGTCGAGGGGAAACACTGCTGGCGCCGGGTCCGCGCGAACCGCGCCGCTTTCCTGATCGACGGCGAGGCCTACTTCGACGCCTTCGTGCGCGCGGCGCTGCGCGCACGAAGATCGATCCTGATCGTGGGCCGGCATTTCAACAGCCGGACCGTGATGGGACACGGCGAATGGCCGCGGGGCGTGCCGGTCGTCCTGGGGGATTTCCTGAATTTTCTGGTCAAGCGCACGCGCCGCCTGAAAGTCCATATTCTCGACTGGGACTTCCCGATGATTCACGGCGTGAGCCGGGAGGTCCCGCCGATTTTCGGGCTGGGCTGGAAGCCGCGGCATCGTATCCAGCTCCGCTTCGATCCCAACTTTCCGACCGGCGGATCGCATCAGCAGAAGATCATCGTGATCGACGACGCCATTGCGTTTGTCGGTGGCATGGACCTCGCGCCGGACCGCTGGGACACGCCCGCGTACACGGCCGATGATCCGCGCCGCGCGATCGGCGACGTGCCTTATCCGCCGGTGCACGACGTGATGGTCGCGGTGGACGGCGACGCCGCCCGCGCACTCGGAGAGCTGGCGCGCGAACGCTGGCGGCGCGGCACTGGCGACACCCTGGCGGCGGCAGGAAATGGCAGCGACCCCTGGCCGCAGGAACTGGTGCCGATGCGGGCAACGTCATGGTCTCCATTGCGCGCACCGAACCTGCCTACAACGGCCGGGCCGAAGTGCGCGAGGTGGGGGCGCTCTATCTGGACATGCTCGCGGCAGCCAGGCGCCTGGTCTATCTCGAGAACCAGTATTTCACGTCGGCCCGGATCGGCGCGGCGATCGAGGCGCGGCTGGGGTGCGAAGACTGCCCGGAGATCGTGATGGTCCTGCGGCGGTCGTCGGAGGGATGGCTCGAGGGGCCGACCATGGGGATGTTGCGGACGCAGTTGCTGGAACGGCTGCGCCGGGCGGACAGGTTCGGCCGCCTGCACGTCTATTATCCGATGGTGCCGGGCCTGGGCGATCGCGCCATCAACGTGCACGCCAAGCTGTGCGTGGTGGACGACGAGTGGGCCCGCGTCGGTTCGGCCAACCTCAACAACCGCTCGATGGGCTTCGACACCGAGTGCGACCTCGCGCTGGAGGCCGGCGGCTCGGACGCCGTTCGCTGCGCGATTGCGGGTTTTCGCAACCGCGCGCTGGCGGAACATCTTGACGTCGGCCCGGCGCAGGTGGCGGCCGCCATCAAGCGGGAAGGCTCGGCGGCGGCGATCGCCGCGCTCACTCATGGCGAGCGCCGGCTGCTGCCGTTCGCGAAAACCGACGAGTGGCCGGTCTCGCTGGCGCCCATCGCCGAACTGGCGGACCTCGAAAGCCCGGTCGCAGCCGAGCAGCTCATCGGCCAGCTCGCGCCCGACGCGACCGCGATGAAGTTCGGCCATCCGCTCGCGCGGCCGCTGCTGGGCCTGCTTGTTCTCGCCGGACTGTTCGCCGCCTGGCGCTGGACGCCGCTTTCCGAATACGTTTCCCCGCAAGCCGTCGCCGCCTGGGCTGGCCTGCTGGCCGGCCAGTCCGGATAGCCAAGGATGGATGGACTGGATGGACTGCTGATCAGCCACAGGCCGAGGCCCAGGTTGAGGAAGTGCGCCCACAGGTTCTGGCCGTGCTGCAGGCGCGACGACGCTTTCGGTCTCCAGCCTGGATTGGGGGTACGCCCAGCGCGGCCCGACGCGCGAGCTTTCGTTGCTATTGCGATTCCATTCCCTGCAGAAACACATCGAGTGCATGCCTCGCGCCGCCGATCAAGGGGGCGCCGTGGGCGAACAGCAGGTGGTCGAATTCGCGCTCGCGCAGGTGCTGGCGAAAGGCTTTTCGTAGACCGCGCTTGACGCCTTCCGGGTCATCGCCCATGTAGGCGTCCGGCACGAAGCCGAGCTTGCCGCGATCGCGCACGATCGCGTCGCCGATGCTCAGCAGCCCGCCGTTCAGCGGTAAATACAGCGCGGTTTCCTCGGGGCACAGTGCCCCGACTTTCAACGCCAGGATGCCGCCCGGCAGTTCCTTGCCGTGGCTGAATCCCTTGACCTTCTTGCCCGCGGTGAATTCGTGCAGGCCGTCCTTGTGGCACCAGACCGCGGCGCCGTAGCGCGCGGCAAAGCGGTCACTGTGGCGGTAGTGATGGCGGTTGGTCAGATAGATGTGCTGCGGCGCGCCGTGTGCCGCGAACCATCCGATGCCCTGCGCCGGGACGCGCGGATCGATCAACACCGGCGGGTCGGTGGCGTTGATGTAGTAAGAGTGGACATAGGCCTGGATGCCTTCGTGGAAGGTTTTCCAGTGAAACACGCCGGGAAGAATCTCTTTCATGGCGGGTGTCCTTTCCAGCTAAGTCAGCGCTGGGTGGCATGAGCCAGGCGCCGGGTCGGACTTAGAACTCCAGGCTTACGCGGATGGCATCGATCCCGGCCTTGGCGCAGCGATCGTCATCGGCACCGGTCGGGGTACCGGAGATCCCGATCGACCCGACCAGGCTGCCTTTCGATTCGATCGGCATGCCGCCGCCCAGAACCACCACACCGGGAAGCTGGCGGATGCCGGCGGAGGGGGTGCCGGGCTGGGTCAAGGCGATGAGGTCGGTGGTGTTGGAGCGGAAACTCGCTGCGGTCCAGGCTTTGCCCATGGCGGTCTGCGGCGTGTGGGCGCCGGCGAAACGGTCCCGCAGCATCACCTGGGTGACGCCGCTGCGGTCGGCCACGGCCACGGCCACATTGAAGCCGGCATCCCGGCAGGTCTTGAGCGCGGCCTGGGCCGCCTTCAGGGCGCTGTCAGGGGTCAGGCTGGCGCCGCTGAAGGTGGCCTCGTCCTGGCCCCAGGCGGAGGCGGAAACGCCCATCGCCAGTGCGATCAGTAGCAGTCGGGTGGTTGGCTGTTGCATGATGTTCACTCCTTGAGAAAAGGTGGGAAAACCGCTTTTTTGCGTACCGTACTGCCATGCGGGCTTCTGGATATGCCGGCGGAAATTCAGTATAGACACACGTTTCCGTCGCTTTGGCCGAGCGGATCATGGCAGCGGGGCGACGACGAGCGGCACGGTCATCTCGGCCGCGGAGAGCCCGCCGTGCACGCCGATGTGGGTGTGGTGTTCCTCGCCGCGGAGCCAGTCACGCAGAATGGACCGGCCGCGCGGGATGAGGACGTAGTCGCCGAGCCGGTCGGCGAGGCCGGGATGGGCTGCGCCCGGCCCCAGCCAGCCCTCGCGCACGACGTCCTCGCTCCGGAACAAATGAACCCGGTCTTGCAGCCGCGCCCGCACGTAGTCCTCGAATGGCGCCTCGCGGCCGGCGCGAACGTAGGCATAGGCCACGCGCGGTTCGCCGCACAGGGGCAGCAAGAGGGTCTCGCGCAGCCGCGGGTGGTCGTCGAGATCGATGGTGTCTGCTGCCGACGTGTCGATGAATCCATGGTCGGCGGTAACGATGACGAGGCTGTTGTTGTCGCGCGCCACCTCAACCAGCTGGGCGAAGGCCGCGTCGAGCGCGGCGAAGGCGTCGGCCACCGCTGCGCTGTGGACGCCGTGTTCGTGGGCCAGACTGTCGTGCTGGGGCCAGTAGGCATGGACGTAGCTGGGCGGCGCGTCACTGCGCAGGAGGCCGCCGATCTGGGCGGTCATCTCCTCCAGGCTGTCGTAGCCGTGCCGCTTGGCCTGGCCGGAGAAGGCGATGTTGAAGTCCGAATGGATGATGTGCCGCGGGCTCACCACATGGCAGGGCCGGGGCAGGCGATCGACCAGGGGGGAGAGACCGAACAGCTCCGCCGGCGTGACGCCGGCCCCGCGCAGGGCATGGCGGCCGGTGCGGACGCGGAAGGGCAGCGGCGCGACGATTGCGCCGACCTCGCGGAAATACATGTGCCAGCCGGTCAGCCCGTGCTGCTGCGGCGCGAGGCCGGTGAGGAAGGTGGGAATGGCGCTCGCCGTGGTGGAGGGAAAGACCGAGGTCATCTGCCCGCGCAGATGCTGGCGCAGGGCGCCGTCGTGGCCGAGCAGGTAATCGTGGCCGAGGCCGTCGACCACCAGCAGCACCAGATGGCGCGCCCCGGCCAGGGCGTCGGGTGGCAGCGCCGCCAGCGGCGCATAGGCACTGCTGCCGCCCAGCGCGGTGGTGATCGAACTCATGAGGTTGACGATGCCGCCGCCGCGGTAGTCGGGCAGGGTGAAGTCGTCCTGTGCGGGGTCAATGCCGGGTGCCGGCGTCATGGCTGTTCCGTCGTGATGTGCATGTTGTGCGCGTGAAAAATGCGCCTGCCGGATCAAGCCGGCCTAAAGTGAATAAAGTAAATATAGCCTCCCGCGACCGCAAACCATGAAAAGCCCTCGATGCGCCTGAAAAGCCTGGCCCACGCCCTGCGCGGGGTGGATCACGTGGTGCGGACGCAGCCCAATGCGCGGCTGCACCTGCTGGTCGCGGTGCTGGTGTGTGCTGCCGGGGTGTATTTCGGTCTGGGCCGGGCGGAGTGGCTGTGGATCAGCGTGGCCATCACGCTGGTGTGGAGCGCCGAGGCCTTCAACACGGCCCTCGAACTGTTGGCCGATGTCCTGCATCCGGCACGGCATGCCGGCATTGGCCGGGCCAAGGATGTGGCGGCGGCGGCGGTGCTGATTGCCGCGCTGGGCGCGGTGGTCATCGGTCTGCTGGTGTTCGTGCCGCATCTTGCCGCCCTGGGTCGCTAACACTTCCCGGAATACGCGGAGTGGGGGGCATGTTCGGGATGATGAGCCGGCGAACGTTTCTAGACCGGGCTGGCCGCCTGCTGCTGGGCGGCGCGGCGGCGGCAACCCGCGGGAGGAGAACAGTGGTCGAGGCGGCGGAAAAACCGGCGGCAGGCGGCATGACCCTGTTTTTGTGCGGGGACGTCATGATCGGGCGCGGGATCGATCAGGTGCTGCCTCATCCCGGCGACCCGGTCCTGCACGAGGGCTATGCGACCTCCGCCCTGGACTACGTGGCGCTGGCGGAACGCGCCAACGGCCCGATCCCGCGGCCGGCGGAATTCGCCTACGTGTGGGGCGATGCGCTGGCGGAGTGGGCGCGCGTCGCGCCTGACCTGCGGATCGTCAACCTGGAAACGGCGGTGACCACGCGCGACGAGTGGCAGCGCGGCAAGGGCATCCATTACCGCATGCACCCGGCCAATGTGCCCTGCCTGACGGCCGCCGGAATCGACTGCTGCGTGCTGGCCAACAACCACGTGCTCGACTGGGGCTATGCGGGGCTCGCCGAGACGCTGGACACACTTCGCCGCGCCGGGCTGCAGCGCGCCGGGGCCGGGCGCGACCGGGCCGAGGC
>JBAQND010000262.1:0-1836 GCA_049303455.1 Thiobacillus sp. | reverse complement strand
CGCGGATCAGCTGCATCGCCGCGTTGTCGACGTACATGTGGGAGAGCGCGACCTCGGGGTAGTCCTTCGACACCTCGATCATCACGTCCTTCCACAGTTCGGAGCATTCCAGCACGTTGGCCTTCTCGACCGAGCACAGCTTTTTGCCGCGCTTCATGGCGATGCCGAAGGCGACATGCGCCACCCGGCGCACCTCGGATTCCGAATACAGCATGGTGTTGAAGCCGACACGCTCGCTCCCCCCGGTTGGGCTTGGCCGAATTTCGATCCCGCGCGGCTGGCCGAAATACACGTCGCCGGTCAGTTCGCGCACGATCATGAGATCGAGACCGGAGACGACCTCGGGCTTGAGCGAGGACGCGCCTGCGAGTTCCGGGTACAGCAGCGCCGGCCGCAGGTTGGCGAACAGATTGAGTTCCTTGCGGATGCGCAAGAGGCCGCGCTCGGGGCGCAACGGGCGGTCGAGCGCGTCGTACTGCGGGCCGCCGACGGCGCCGAGCAGCACCGCATCGGCTGCGCGCGCGAGCGCAAGCGTCGCCTCGGGCAGCGGATCGCCCGCCGCATCGTAGCCGGCGCCGCCAATGGGCGCGGTTTCCATTTCGATTTTCGCGCCTTCGGCACGCAGCGCCTCCAGCACCTTGACGGCCTGGGCGACGATTTCTGGACCAATGCCGTCACCCGGCAGGACTGCTAATTTCATATCAACTCCGTAAGGCGTGAGGCGAAAGGCGTGAGGCGGGGCGCCGACTGCGCCTCACCCCTCACGCCTCACCCTTCACCATCAAGTAAACAGCCACGGCGCTTCCTGCTTGCGCCGATCTTCGTACGCCTTGATCTTGTCGGCCTGAAGCAGGGTCAGGCCGATGTCGTCCAGGCCGTTCAACAGCCGGTGCTTGCGCCCGCCGTCGACGTCAAATTTCAGTACCTCGCCGCCCGGCGTGGTCACGGTCTGCTTGTCCAGATCGACGACAAGGCGGTAGCCTTCGCTCGCTTCGCATTCGCGGAACAGGCGTTCGACCGCCGCGGCGTCGAGCACGATCGGCAGGATGCCGTTCTTGAAGCAGTTGTTGTAGAAGATGTCGGCGTAGGACGGCGCGATGATGGCGCGGATGCCGTAGTCCTCCAGCGCCCACGGCGCATGCTCGCGGCTCGAGCCGCAGCCGAAGTTGTCGCGCGCGAGCAGCACGGAAGCCTCCTTGTAGCGCGGGAAGTTCAGCACGAATTCCGGATTCGGCTGGCGCGTGGCAGGGTCCATGCCCGGTTCGCCGTGGTCGAGGTAACGCCATTCGTCGAACAGGTTGGGACCGAAGCCGGCCCGCTTGATCGACTTCAGAAACTGCTTGGGAATGATGGCGTCGGTGTCGACGTTGGCGCGGTCGAGCGGCACCACCAGCCCATCGAGTGTGGTGAATGCCCGCATGCTGACTAGTTACCGGCCTTGCTGCCGGCTTTTTCGATCGAGCTGCCCGCTTTCTGGACGTCCTGGCCAAAGCCTTCCATGGTGTTGCAGCCCGCCAGGGTGAAAGCAGCGGCCATCAAAACAGCGATCATCGGTTTCATGGTGTTCTCCTTAAAAGTGACGCACATCGACAAAATGCCCGGCGCACGCGGCAGCGGCCGCCATCGCCGGACTGACCAAGTGGGTGCGGCCTCCCTGCCCTTGCCGCCCCTCGAAATTGCGGTTGGAGGTGGAGGCGCAGCGCTCGCCAGGCTCCAGCCGGTCGGCGTTCATCGCCAGGCACATCGAGCAGCCCGGCTCGCGCCATTCGAAGCCGGCCTCGACGAAGATCCTGTCCAGGCCTTCGGCCTCGGCCTGCTGCTTGACCAGACCGGAAC
>JBAQND010000261.1:0-69546 GCA_049303455.1 Thiobacillus sp. | reverse complement strand
GATGGATTTTTTCGCGGGGCAAGGCGCGAGGAGGCGACATGGCTGGCTCTATGGCAACGACGAGCAACGCCGCCATGCGGAAAAAGACGCCGTTTTATGTTTCGATATTTAAGATTCACGACACTAGCACCCGAAGTGCGCCGTGGCGGCAAGGCGTGCAGGTAAACAAGCTATTGATCACCGGCACCGATTGCCTAAATCAAGCGGGCCAGCATGAACATCCGCCATAGTTGAAGCCCATAACAGTTTTCAGCAAGGCACCGAACATCCGCCGCACTCACGCCCATCTGTGCTGCCGTCGTTGCTGAAGCCTGCCGGCTGAGTTCGCCAAATAACGGCCCAAACCAGGCACGACTGGGTATGCGGCCGACAACCCCAACAGGATTGGATTTTAGGACGGGGCAAGGGGTTCGCATCGCCTGAGCGGTCAAGGCATCAGAATCAATACCGTTTCCGATTTTGAAGCTCGACCGTTTTCATTCTGCACTAGACTGAAAAAACGGGCAGCTACCAAGGAGAGAATCCATGATATTCATTAGGAGAGAATCCATGACATTCATTGTTTCAACACTACGTATTTACGTTCCTGTGCTGTTATTCACGGCCCTGATCGCCCTTTTGCTGGCGGCGACGCCGGCTCGCGCAGCCAGCGCTGCCGAAATTGACCGGGAGGTCGATCGGGCCCTGGCAGCATTCAAGAAAATCGAAGGAGCCAATGCTTTCCTCGAGATCGCCAAAGGGGTGCTGGTGTTTCCCAAGGTCTACAAAGCCGGGATCGGTGTGGGCGGCGAATACGGCGAAGGGGCTCTGCGAGTCGGCGGGGAAACCGTCGATTACTACAGCACAGCCGCCGCTTCAATCGGGTTCCAACTGGGCGCGCAAGCCAAGAGCATTGTGGTGATATTCACGCAGGAATCCGCCCTCAAGGAATTCCGTGAGAGCGAAGGCTGGAAGGTGGGCGTCGATGGTTCCGTTGCGCTGGTGGACATCGGCGTCGGCAAGGCCGTGGATACCACCAACATCAAGGATCCGGTGATCGGCTTCATCTTTGGCCAGAAGGGCCTGATGTACAACCTCACGCTTGAAGGCTCGAAATTCACCAAGCTGGACAACAAGAAGTAGTCACGAATTCAGCCGCGGTGAGTTTGAACCTTGGACCGACGGGACAAATTTCGTGGATCTAGCGTCCGCCGCGAACAAGCGTGCGCAGTCGAGCGAGGAAGAAATCGCGAACACCCTCAGTCACGGATTCGGGCTGATTGCGTCAATCGCGGCAACGCCTTTTCTGATCCAGCAGGCGGTGCGACAAGGCAGCGCAGCGTTCATTGTCGGCGCGAGCGTCTTCGCGGCAACCATGGTGCTGCTGTACCTTGCCTCCACCCTGTATCACGCCCTGCCGATCGGCCGTAGCAAAGAGGTGTTCCGGACCATTGAGCATTCTGCGATTTTTCTCCTCATCGCGGGGACATATACCCCGTTCACCTTGGGTGTATTGCGCGGCGCATGGGGCTGGACGCTGCTTGGGCTCGTCTGGGGCCTTGCCGTGGCCGGGGTGGCGCTGAAGGCATTGAACCGAATGAGCCACCCCGCCTTTTCCACCGGACTGTATCTGCTGATGGGCTGGCTCATTGTGATCGCGGCCCAGCCCCTATCTGCCCGCGTACCGACATCCGGCCTGCTGTGGCTGGTCGCCGGCGGCCTGGCCTACACGCTGGGGGTAATCTTCTTCGCGCTCGACGCGCGCCTGCGATACGGCCATTTCATCTGGCATCTGTTCGTCATGGCTGGGACCGCCTGTCATTACTTCGCGGTGTATGGGTACGCGGCTTGAAAAAAAGCCATCCGGGCTCGCCACTCAGGCACCCGATCAGGCTGGCCGGACACTTAACTCATGATTTCGTGCCGAGGTGTTGCCGGTCTTTGGACAGTTCCGCCAGGCTCGCTGCGAACAGCCTCGGCCGCGTTCGCGCCCTGTGCATGGCAAGCCACGCGACCCCGGTGCCGGCGGCCAGAAAAATCCCGTTCAGCCCGCCCAGCGCCGCGAACTGGTGTGACTCCCAGAAGGCGACCGCAATCAGAATCGCCAGCAGCACAATGCCAACACCGAGGCAGAACAGCGCAACCAGGCCCACCACCAGCAGCGCGATCAAGTGCTCCCGCTCTTCCGCCACGTCTGTGGACAATAACTCGAGACGGGTCTGGACAATGCCGACCAGGCTTGCCGACAGCGTTTTCAGGGATTCAAACAAGCCGCCAGGCGCAGCATGCGATTCCTCAGCCATCGCCTGGTTAACGCCGCCCAATCAGCAGGCCGATCACCAGGCCGACCCCTGTGGCGGCGGCAATGGACTGCCACGGATGCGTGTGGACATATTCATCCGTCGCCCGGGCAGCGGCCTTGGTCCTGACCCGCAGCGCTGCCTGGGCGTCGGCCATTTTGGCTTTCGCCTCGTCGAGCGACGCTTCCGCCCTGGCGCGTGCTGCGGCCACGGCCTCGCCGCCCTGGCCGGCCGTGGCCTTCAACAAGGCTTCCGTATCGGCGGCGACCACATTGAAGTCGTTGATCAACTGTTGTTTCGTCACGCCGGATGGATCTGTTCCGGCAGAATATTGAGCGTTCATGGAGACATCCCCTCTCGTTAATGATGCAAAAAGCCCAGGCTTTCGATAGTACTTGGATTTGGGCACAGGCCATTTTTCAATGCCCCGCTTTCAAGAAAAGCCTCCCAAACCACGGCCTTGAACAACATTTAGCCTAGCCTTTCTAAACGCCTTTACAACCGGGCGCCGGCCGCGGGCCCATTACAAGGTCACGGCACGCAGGCGCTCGGCGGCCTGTTCCGGATTGATGGTGTTGACGAACAGCCCCGAGCCCAGCTCAAAACCGGTGGGAATCGAGGTGCGGGGACAGATTTCGAGATGCCAGTGGTAGCTCGGCGCATGGGCCTGCTGCTGGCTGTCGTGTGGCACGGAGTGCAGGAAGAAATTGTATTGCGCGCCGCCGATGACGGCATCCAGTCGCGCCATGGTGCGCTTCATCACTCGCGCCAGATCGGCCATGTCCTCGTCGCGCACGTCAAGAAAATCCGCCTGATGCGCCAGTGGGAGGATGTGCACTTCCCACTCGTAGCGGCTGGCAAACGGCTTGACGGCGATGAACTTCTCGCCGCGCTCGACCACGTACTGGCCGACATTGATTTTGCGCCTCACCGCGCCCGAGTTGCGGTCATAGATGGTCGCCTCGAAGGTCAGCGCCTCGTCGATCAGCGCGCAGAAGATGCAGTGATGATGCTTGGCGTAATGCGCGGCGCTGTTTCGCACTTCGGCGTCGACGTTTTCAGGCACCACCGGCATCGCGATCACCTGGCTGTGCGTATGCGGAATCGACGCCCCTGCCGCCGGGCCGAAGTTCTTGAACACCAGCACGTATTTCAGCCGTGCATCGGACTCGAACAACTGCCGCATGCGCGTCTGGTACACGCTGAACAATGCGGCCAGGTGGCTTTCCGCCATGTCATGCACGGCGATGCCATGTTCATGGTGGTCGATGATGACCTCGTGCCGGCCGTAGCCGTCGATGGTCTGCTGCAGGCCGAAATTAAAGCTCGCCTGTTCTCGTTCGTCGCCCAGCACCGGATAGAGATTTTCCACCATGCGGATCTGCCAGTCCCCGGTTTCCGGCCAGCTCAGGATCAGCGGCGGCGTCTTGTCCTCGTTGCCGCGGCAGAACGGGCAGGTTTCGACATGCTTGCGGGTGTCGCGCGGCGCCAGTTCCTCGGCCTTTTTCGGGCGCAGGCTGCGCGCCGTGGCGACCAGCACCGATTCGCTCGGCACGATGGGATTGATGCGGATTTCACGGACTTCGCTCGTATCGGGGATGTTTGGGTCTGACATGTGGGCTTCTCCTCTGGCTGCCAGCATAAATCAGCCCGGCCTGGCTGTCGGTTCATAAATTCTTATGCCCCCTGTCAGGCTTTTTATCCCCTTCCGCGCCAGGGGCTTGCGTTGACGAAGCCCCCCTCCGCGCCGACAATGGAAGTCTTTGCCGCAGCTTCGGAGCTTGACCCATGGATATCGATAAAACCCTGCACGACGAACAGCGCATCATGCGCATGATGCGCAAGACGCTCACCTCCATCGTGCGCGACACCGCGCCGCGCGACGGCAACCCCAGCCCCTTGACCGAAGCCACCGTGCTCGGCATCAAGGACTGTCTGGTGGTGATTTCCAACCGCGAAGTCGAGCTCGCCAGGCTCACCGGACGCACCCTGGAAGAGCGCCCGCACTACTCTGACGAGAAGCCCACCACCCACGCCGTCAAGATCAGCAGCATCCCGAAAAAGACGCACTGACGATGCCGCAAGCCACCAGCCTGTTCACCGATGTCGAAGCGAAAGTCGTCGGCACTTCGGCGGTGGTGATCTATGCGCCGGCCGGCAAGAAACGCCAGCGCTTTCCAGAAGGCGTGGTCGAGGTTTACGCCAGCGAAACCGAGGCGCTGGCGCACGCCGACCCGGACAAGGGCCGTCATGCGGCCATCGCCAGTGGTCCGTCGCGTTCGTCCGAGGGCTTCAGGCTGTTTTATCTGGTGCGCTGGCTGAACTGAGCGTGGTTGTCGCCGCGTCAGCGGCATACAACCACGGCCTACCCCTTGCGGGTGGATATTCAGTCCTTGCCGTAGACCTTGCGCCGCACCCGCTTTTTGCGCCGCATTCGCGTCGCCTCGCTTTCGGTCATCGGGCCGCGCGTCTTGCCTTGGTACGGATTACTGGCACCGCCTTCCTTGATCTGGATGCGCAACGGTGTGCCCTGCAGCTTGAACGCCTTGCGGAAACTGCTCTCCAGATAGCGCTTGTAGTCGTCGCGCAGGCCTTCCAGCGCGTTGCCGTGCAGGATGATGACCGGCGGATTCTTGCCGCCCTGGTGGGCATAGCGCGGCTTCGGGCGGAACAGGCCGTTCTTGGGGGGGGCGTGCTGTTCCACCGCCATCTCCAGCACCCGCGTGAGCTTCGGCGTCGACAATTTGATGAAGGCGGCGGCGTGCGCGGCTTCGACGTCCTTCAGCAGGTTTTCCAGGCCCTTGCCCTTCAGCGCCGAGATGTAGTTGAAGCGAGCAAAGTCGAGAAACGCCAGCTTGCGCCCGATGTCGCGCTTGACGTCTTCGCGCTGCTCGGCGGAAAGCCCGTCCCACTTGTTGACAGCGACCACCAGCGCGCGCCCGGTTTCCAGCACGAAACCCGCCAGATGCGCGTCCTGCTCGGAAATGCTCTCGTGCGCGTCGAGCACCAGCACGACCACATTGGCGTCCTCGATCGCCTGCAGGGTCTTGATGACGGAGAATTTCTCCACCGTCTCGAACACCTTGCCGCGGCGGCGCAGGCCGGCGGTGTCGATCAGGATGTAGGGCTTGCCGTCGCGCTCGAACTCGACATAGATCGAATCGCGCGTGGTGCCGGGCTGGTCGAACGCGATGACGCGTTCCTCGCCGACCAGCGTGTTGACCAACGTCGACTTACCGACGTTGGGACGCCCCACCAGTGCAATCTTGGGGATGCCGAAATCGTCTCTTTTCTCTTCCTCGTCGGAAAACGGGGCCAGCGCCTCGGCTACCAGATCGGAAACACCGTCGCCATGCGCGCTGGAAATGGCCAGTGGCTGGCCCAGCGCCAGTTCGTGAAACTCGGCGGTGATCACGGCAGCGTTCATGCCTTCTGCCTTATTGACCGCGAGCAGCACCGGGCAACGCGCGCGGCGCAGGCGGTCGGCGATCAGCTTGTCCTGCGGCGTCAGGCCCGCGCGGGCATCGACCAGGAAAATGATGGCGTCGGCCTCATCGATGGCCTGCAGCGTCTGGCGCGCCATTTCGGCGAGGATGCCGTCGGTGACGACCGGCTCCAGGCCACCGGTGTCGACCACCAGATAGGGCTTTTCACCGAGGCGCCCGCGCCCGTAATGGCGATCGCGCGTCATCCCGGGCAGATCGTGCACCAGCGCGTCGCGCGTGCCGGTGAGGCGATTAAAGAGAGTGGACTTGCCGACGTTGGGCCGGCCGACCAGAACCAGGGTGGGGAGCATTAGCTAAAATTCGAATCCATAAACATTGACAAGGCGGCCACCAAAACAGCGCCCGCCTCATCGATCAATCATCATGTCGCTCAAGACTCACCTGAGTCTGAAAGCGACGACGCTGCCCTTGTCGGTCTGCACCGCAAAGCCCGGTCCGATGTCGACCGGCGCTGTGCGCACGCTGCTGTCGACGCTGGCGCGCGCAACGAAGCTGCCGTCCTCGGCCGACAGCACGTGCACGACACCTTCGTGGTCGGCCACCACCACCCAGTCGCCGAGTGCCAGTGGCGCAGTGACTTGGCGACGGGACAGCTTGTCCTGGCGCCAGCCGGCGCGGCCGCTGGTTTTGTCGTAGGCGGTGACGGCATCCTTGTCGTCGGTGACGTAGACATTGCGTTCGTCCATCGCCAGCCCGCTGTTGCTGGAGATGTCGCGCACCCACAATGGCGCACCGTTGCGGCGATCGAAACAGGCCACCCGGCCCTGATAGGCGACGGCGCACACCTGCCGCTCGTCCAGCGCCGGATTGCCCATCACATCGGCCACCCGCTCGAGTTCAGTCGCCCCGCGCGGCAGTGCCACCGTGGCCTCCCACAGCTGCGCGCCATTGCTGGCGTCGAGCGCGACCAGCTTGCCGCCCGGGAACCCGACATAGAGCATGCCGTCGCCCACCACCATGCCGCCCGACCCGCGCAGGCTCAAGGCCGGCAGGTTGCGCGTGTACAGCCATTTGCGGCTGCCGTCCGCCACAGACAGGCCATGCACGCTGCCATCGCCGGTGCGCGCGATGACGATGTCGGCGACTGTCAGCAACTGACCTGTGACCTCGCTCGACAGCGTCACCTTCCAGCGCACCTGGCCACTGGCCTGATCCAGCGCCAGCAAATCGCCCTTGTCGCTGCCCGCCAGCACCAGGCCCTGGCCCACACCGGCCCCGGCGGACAAATTCACACCGGCGTCGGTTTTCCACACGGTGTTGCCGGTGGCCACGGCAATGCGCACCACCTGGCTGCCGCCCGCGGCGAAGACGTCGTCGCCGGCTGCGACGGGGTGGAACACATGGCCGGCGGTGTTGCCGGTCTCGCCTTTCCAGGCCTCGGTGAGGCTGGCGGACGGTTTGAACTCAACCAGTTCGGCGGGCTTGGCCTTGGCCGGACCGGAACCGAACCAGCCGCCGACCGTGCTGCACCCCGACAGCGCCAATGCGAGGCCGACGACCATCAAGCGCATCTTCATTTGGCTTCTCCTCCCAGGGCGTCGAGCTTCAGTTCGACGATGTTGCGGTAGGGGTTGTCTTCCGCCATCTTGCCGAAGGCCGCCTGATAGGCAGCGCGCGCTTCGGCCGGCTTGGCCTGCGCCAGCAGCACGTCGCCCTTCAGATCGTGAAAGCGGAAAGCGAAGGCATCGCTGTGGGTGGCGGACAGCGTTTTCAGCGCGGCGTCGTATTGTTTCTGGTCGAGTTGCACCCCGGCCAGGCGCAGACGCGCCAGATCCCTGAGCGCAGGCTCCTTGCTGTTGGCTGCCGCCCACTCCAGCTGGGCCTGCGCGCTTTTCAGATCCTTGGCGCCCACGTTCAGTTTGGCCAGCAACAGCGCCGCCCGCGGCGCATAGGCAGTGCTCTTGTACTGGTCGATCAGCATCGCCCCGGCCTCGCGTGACGCCTTGGCGTCGTTGGCCGCCAGCGACTGGGTGAGTTGCCCGTAAACGGCCGCGGCTTCCAGGCTTTGCGTCGCCACGCGGTTCTGCCAGTAGCGCCAACCTGCCGCCACGGCAATCACCACGGCCAGGCCGACCATCACCAGGCTGCCCCAGCGTTTCCACCAGGCTTTCAGTTCGTCCAGCCGTTCCTGTTCGTCGAGATCGTAAGTTGCCATTACATGTATGCCTTTTAGATTGATGCCTGTTTCAGATATTCGATTGCGAGCGTCACCTCGACGCGGGTCTGCTCGGCCGTGCCGCGCAGCGGTTTCAATGTCACCTGCCGCGCCACGACCTCGTCATCGCCGATGATCACGGCATAGCGCGCGCGGCTGGCATCGGCTTTTTTCATTTGCGACTTGAAGCTGCCGCCGCCGCAATGCAGCACGGCGGCGAGCCCGGCGCTGCGCAGCGCGGACGCCACCTGCCAGGCGTACGCCTGCGCCGCGTCGCCGGCGTGAACGATATACGCATCCGGCACCGTTGTCGCCAGCGGCGTACCGGCCACTTCCATCAGCGACAGCAGGCGCTCGATGCCCATTGCAAAACCGGCAGCGGGCGCCGGATTGCCGCCCAGCTGCTCGATCAGGCCGTCGTAGCGGCCGCCCGCACACACCGTACCCTGCGCGCCGAGCTGGTCGGTCACCCACTCGAACACGGTGCGATTGTAATAGTCGAGTCCACGCACCAAGCGCGGATTAATCTCGAACGCGATGCCGTTGGCGCGCAGCAAGCCCTGCAGCGCATCGAAATGCGCCAGCGCCGCCTCGTCGAGCTCGTCCATCAGCTTGGGGGCGGCGTCGTTCAGCGCCTGCATCGCCGGGTTCTTGCTGTCGAGAATGCGCAGCGGGTTGCTGTGCAGACGGCGCTTCGAGTCCTCGTCGAGTGCGTCCTGATGCGCCTCGAAATAGGCGATCAGCTTGGCGCGGTGGCGATGGCGCGATTCGATGTCGCCCAGCGTGTTGATCTGCAGGGTCGGCGCAATGCCCAGTTCGCGCCAGAGGTCGGCGCACATCACGATCAGTTCGGCATCAACGTCCGGCCCGGCAAACCCCAGCGCCTCGACGCCGACCTGATGGAACTGCCGGTAGCGACCTTTCTGCGGACGCTCGTGGCGGAACATCGGCCCGCTGTACCACAGGCGCTTGCCGCCGTCGTACAAGAGGTTGTGCTGGATCACCGCGCGCACCGAGGAGGCCGTGCCTTCCGGGCGCAACGCCAGCGATTCGCCGTTCAACTCGTCGACGAAGGTGTACATCTCCTTCTCGACAATGTCGGTCACCTCGCCGATGGCGCGCTTGAACAGTCCCGTGTGCTCGAGGATCGGGGTGCGCATCTCGCGGTAGCCGTAGCGCCGCAGCCAGTCGCGCACGATCGCCTCGAACGCCTGCCAGGTGTCGGTGACATCAGGCAGGCAGTCGTTCATGCCGCGCACAGATTGGATGTTGTTGTTGCTCATAAATTAATCAGCAGAATTGTGCGTCATGCAGCAGCGTAGTGGCTGCGCACGTAGTCTTCGACGATCGCCTGGAAATCAGCGGCAATGCGATCGCCCTTCAGCGTCACGGTCTTTTCGCCGTCGACGTACACCGGCGCGACCGGCACTTCGCCGGTGCCGGGCAGCGAGATGCCGATGTTGGCGTGCTTGGATTCGCCGGGTCCGTTGACCACGCAGCCCATCACCGCCACCTGCATGGATTCGACGCCGGGATACTGGCTGCGCCACACCGGCATCTGGTTGCGCAGATAGGACTCGATGTCCTGTGCCAGTTCCTGGAACACGGTCGAGGTGGTGCGACCGCAGCCGGGACACGCGGTGACCTGCGGGGTGAAGGCGCGCAGGCCGAGCGCCTGCAGAATTTCCTGGCCGACGCGGACTTCCTGGGCGCGATCGCCGCCCGGCTCGGGCGTCAAGGAGATGCGAATGGTGTCGCCGATGCCTTCCTGCAGCAGCACCGCCAGGGCAGCGGTCGAGGCGACGATGCCCTTCGAGCCCATGCCGGCTTCGGTCAGACCGAGATGCAGCGGATAGTCGCACTGCGATGCCAGATCCCGATACACCGAAATCAAGTCCTGCACCCGGCTCATCTTGCACGAGAGGATGATCTTGTCGCCGTCCAGGCCGAGTTCCTCGGCCTTCTTCGCCGATTCCAGGGCGGAGGCCACCATCGCGCGGCGCATCACCACCTCGGCGTCTTCCGGGTGCGCGAGGCGCGCGTTATCGTCCATCATGCGCACTGCCAGCGCCTGGTCGAGGCTGCCCCAGTTGACGCCGATGCGCACCGGCTTGTCATGGCGGCACGCCACTTCGATCAGGGTGGCGAACTGCTCATCGCGCTTGTTGCCGCGACCGATGTTGCCGGGGTTGATCCTGAGCTTGGCCAGCGCCTCGGCGCACTCGGGCACCTGGGTCAAGAGCTTGTGGCCGTTGAAGTGGAAGTCGCCGATCAGCGGCACGCGGCAGCCCAGCACGTCAAGGCGTTCGCGGATGCGCGGCACCGCGGCAGCGGCTTCCAGGGTGTTGACGGTCAGCCGCACCAGTTCCGAACCGGCCTCGGCCAGCGCCTGCACCTGGTGTACGGTGCCGGTGATATCGACGGTATCGGTGTTGGTCATCGACTGCACCACCACGGGCGCGTCGCTGCCGACCAGCACATGACCGATCTGCACCTGACGGGTGGGGCGGCGGATTATTGGGGACATCATTCTTCCAGGAGGGCTATTCTTCGAGCGTGAAACGGGCGACCGTCACGGCAATGAAGGGGGTCAAGTCGATGGGGCGACCGTTATACGTCACGCGCGCTTGCGCTGCATTGCCGATCACCACATCGAACGGGGGCTGGCCTTTGACATCGACGCGGCTGCCGGGCGAATTGAGCTGGCGATGCAGCATGCGGCCACTGCCATCCTTGATTTCGACCCAGGCCTCGTCGCCAAATTCGAGATGCAGCACGCCGCTCGTCGCGGGGACTTCGGGCGTGCCGACCTCAAGCTGCTCGGGTACCTCGGGGGTCTCCGCCACAGGCTCAGCCGGCGCAATAGGTACACCATCAACAACGGGGAGCACGGCTTTCGCCGGTTCGGCAACGGGCGCGGGAGCAGCGACAGTCGCGGGACGGCCTTGCGTAGCGGGCGACATCCGCTGGCTCGGCCCATTCCCCCCCTCGCTGTTGAGCCACCAATACAACGAAAGCGGCGCCACCACCACCACCAGCAGGCCCAGTAGCAACAGAATCAGCCAGGGCGAGCTCAACCAGGAATGCGGCTGTGGCGCCGCGGCCGGGCTGACCGCAGTGGGCTCGGCTGGCGCGCCTTCCATGCGCGCCAGCAGGGCTTCGGGCGCAAGCCCCAGCAGGCGCGCATAATTGCGCACAAACCCGCGCGCGAACACGGGTTGACCGAGGCTCTCGAAATCATCCGTCTCCATGGCCTCGACCTGACGCTGCATCAGGCGCAAGCGTGCGGCGGCATCTTCCTGCGTCATGCCCTGCGCCTCGCGTGCCTCGCGCAGAATCTGTCCAACCAAGCGTTGGCCGCTCTCGCTCATTCGTATTGCCCCGTCAGCAGCAGCCGCGCCTCATTGGAATCGGGGAAGCGCTTGCGCAACTGCAGACCGTAGGCCGCTTCCTGCGCGCGGCCGCCCAGCTTGCGCTCCAGCCGCACGCCCAACCACAGGCTTTCCGCAGTCGGCGGCGCCAGCTCGGCGTGGCGTCCGAGCAGGCGCTGCGCCTCCATCAGCCTGTTCTGCCGGAAATGCAGCCCTGCCAGCTTCAGCACGGTGTTGGGGTTGTCGGGCTGCAGCTTGAGCGACTTCAGCAGATTGACTTCGGCCAGCGCAAGGTCGCCTTTCCTTTCCGCGCACAGGCCGGCATAGGCCATGGCCTGCTCGGGATGGGCATAGAGCGGATTGCGCAGGGCCGTGCTGAACTGTTCGAGCCCTTCGTCGTAACGACCCACCGTGCAGAGAAACCAGCCGAAATTGGTGCGCGCTTCCGAATCGTTGCGATCCAGTTCGATGGCGCGGCGGAAGTTTTCCTCGGCCAGCTTGTCCTCGGCCAGCTCCATGTAGATCAGGCCATAGACGTTGTAGGCCGGGCCGAAGTGGTTGTCGGCAATGGTTGCCTTGCGCAACTCGTCGAGCGCGACCTTGTACTGGGCGCGGGCAAAGTAGGCCCCCGCCAGGTCGGTGAAGGCACGCGCACGCTGGCGGCTTTCACTGTCGACTTGCGTGTTGGCGACGCCGCTGCCGCCGTCCGACGGCTGCACCGCGCAACCCGCCAGCAACGCTGCGGCCAGTATGCCTGTCCATTTTTTCACGCTGTCTCCTTGTGAATCCGTTTCATCACGCGCCCGCTCTTGTCGGCCACTTTTCCTGCCAACTGGCCGCAGGCGGCGTCGATGTCGTCACCGCGCGTCTTGCGGGTGGTGACCACCAGTCCGGCGTCCTGCAGAATCTCGCGGAACACGCGCATCGCCTCGGCACGCGGCTTTTCATAACCGGAATCCGGAAATGGATTGAACGGAATGAGGTTGAACTTGCACGGCACCTCGCGCACCAGTTCGATCAGCTGGCGCGCATGCTCGGGCGCATCGTTCACCCCGGCCAGCATCACGTATTCGAAGGTGATGAAATCGCGCGGCGCATGCACCAGATAACGCCGGCATGCCGCCATCAGCTCACGCAGCGGATACTTCTTGTTGATCGGCACGATCTGGTCGCGCAGCGCATCGTTGGGCGCATGCAGGCTCACTGCCAGCGCCACCGGGCAGCGTTCGGCCAGGCGGTCCATCGCCGGCACCAGCCCGGAGGTCGACACCGTCACCCGCCGCCGCGACAAGCCGTAGGCATGATCGTCGAGCATGATGCCGAGCGCGGTCACCACGTTATCCAGGTTCGCCAACGGCTCGCCCATGCCCATCATCACCACATTGGTCACCGGGCGGTCGGAAATTTCACCGGCGCCGTGATTGGGCACGCTGTGATTGAGTGCGGTGCGGTTGACCTCGCCGCGCAAGCCGTGATGCGCCACCCACAATTGCCCGATGATTTCGGCCACCGTCAAGTTGCGGTTAAAGCCCTGGCGCCCGGTCGAACAGAACGTGCACTCCAGCGCGCAGCCGACCTGCGACGACACGCACAGGGTGCCGCGATCCGCTTCCGGGATGAACACGGTCTCGATGCCGTTGGCGACGCCGACGTCGAACAGCCACTTGCGCGTGCCGTCGGTCGAGGTGTGCGCGTAGCTGACCGGCGGCGGCGCCACCACGGCCAGTTGCTGCAGCTTCTCGCGCAGGCTTTTGGCGATGTCGGTCATCTGCGCGAAATCCGCCACCCCGGCCTGGTGCACCCAGTGGAACACCTGCCTGGCGCGAAACGGCTTCTCGCCGAGTTCAGCGAACCAGGCGGTCAGTCCTTCGAGGTCGAAATCAAGCAGGTTTTGCGGCATGCGTACGGACTTAGCGGCCGGCGTAGACTTCGCAGGCGGGGAAGAAGTAGGCGATTTCGTTCGCGGCGGTTTCCGGCGCGTCGGAGCCATGCACCGCATTGGCGTCGATGCTCTCGGCGAAATCGGCGCGAATGGTGCCGGGCTCGGCCTTCTTCGGATCGGTCGCACCCATCAGTTCGCGGTTTTTGGCAATTGCGTCTTCGCCTTCCAGTACCTGTAGCACAACCGGGCCGGAAATCATGAACTCGACCAGATCCTTGAAGAAGGGACGCTCGCGGTGCACACCGTAGAAACCTTCGGCTTCCTGGCGCGACAGGTGCTTCATTTTCGACGCCACCACCTTGAGGCCATTGCTCTCGAAGCGGCTGACGATCTTGCCGATCACGTTCTTGGCGACGGCATCGGGTTTGATAATGGAAAAGGTACGCTGAACAGCCATGTGTATGCTCCGGACAAAAATAAAAACGTTTAAAAAAACCATGAAAATCAGCCCGCTAGCATAACATGCCCCACCCCGGACTGTCTTGTCGCACAGCTAGTCCGCGACGCGCGGCAGCAACCCTGCCTCGCCGGGCGAAGCGAGCAGATCGGCGTCGAGGCCGATCCCCGCCGCCCACGCCAGCCGCCCGTCGCACCACAGCAGAGGCAGACGGTCGCGCTGCCAGGGCGGAATCGCATGTTCCTGCAGCAGATTTTTCAGGCTGCGATGCGGGCCGCCGGCATGCAGGCGCAGGCGTTCGCCGCCTTGGCGCACCCCCAGCGTGACCTCGCCCGCGGCCAGCACGTCGCGTTTCAGGCCGGCGCCGGTCACCGCCTCCAGCTGCACGCTGACCCCGGCGGCCGGCACCCACAACGACGCCTCGCCCTGCCAGACAATGGGCTCGGCCGGGCCGGGCGCCAGCGGCGGCAGGTACGCGCCACCGCGAAAGCGCCACACCTCCACCGCCCCCAGCCGGACGCGCACCCGCGCATCGGCTTGCGCATCCCGCAGCTGATGCAGCGCCTCGTCGAGCCGCCGCGCGCTCGGCATCGGCTGGCCGTGCTGCTCAATGAAATAGCGCAACAGATTGCGCGCGCGCGGCGTCGACAGCCCCCCCAGCGCGGCGCAGTCGAGGCGATCGGCCGTAATGGCCTCCACCGCATCGATCCGCGCCAGATCGTCCAGCAAGCTGGCGGCATCGGCCTGCAGCGCGGCCGCGCGCGCGAGGGTGGCGCCGCTGCCGGGAAAATGTTCGGCGAGCAGTGGCATCACCTGCTGGCGCAGCGCATTGCGGCGGTAGCGAATGTCCCGATTGCTCTCATCGTCGACCCAGGTCAGATCGTGAGACTGCGCATATTCCTGCAGTTCGGCGCGCCCTATGCCCAGCAGCGGCCGCAGTTGCGCCGGGCACCAGCCCGGGCGGGGCTGCAACTCGGCCATTGCTGCCAGACCTTTGGGTCCGGCCCCGCGCAGCACCTGCAGCAGAAACGTTTCGGCCTGATCGTCCCGCTGATGCGCGGTGAGCAGAAAATCGGCATCCAGCGCGGCGAAGAGGCGCTGGCGCTCGCGCCGCGCAGCCGCTTCGATACCGGCCGCATCGTCGCGCGGGATCGCTACATGATGGATGCTTGATTGAACCGAATACGCGGCGCAAAGCCGCGTGCAGAAATCGGCCCAGTCGTCGGCGTGGGGCGACAGGCCATGGTGCACATGCACGGCCCGCAGCTCGAACGGATGCTGGTCGCGCAGCGCCACAAGCGCGTGCAGCAGGACTGTCGAATCGAGTCCACCCGAGAGTGCCAGCACCAGCCGCGCCTGCGGCGGGACGTGGCGGGCAAGCGCGTCCGCCACGGCTGCGACGACCGGCCTATTTGGCAGGGGTTTCCTTGAAGCTGCCATACGCCCGCAGGCGCTGGTAACGCGCAGCCAGCAGGGCGTCGAGCGACGGCTTGCGCAACTCGGCCAGGGTATCGGTGAGCGCACGGCGCATCGACTGGAACATGGTGTCCCAGTCGCGCTGCGCGCCGCCCAGCGGTTCTTCGATGATGCGGTCGACCAGGCCGTTGGCCTTCAGGCGGTCGGCCGTGATGCCCAGCGTCTCGGCGGCGACCGAGGCCTTGTCGGCGCTCTTCCACAGAATCGACGCGCAACCTTCGGGCGAGATCACCGAATAGGTGGAATATTGCAGGATCATCGTGCGGTCGCCGACGCCGATCGCCAGCGCGCCGCCCGAGCCGCCTTCGCCGACGATGCTGCAGATGATCGGCGTCTGCAGTTCGGCCATCACATACAGATTGCGTGCAATCGCCTCGGACTGCCCGCGCTCCTCGGCACCGATGCCCGGATAGGCGCCCGGCGTGTCGATGAAGGTGAAAATTGGCAGCCTGAATTTCTCCGCCAGGCGCAGCAGGCGCAAGGCCTTGCGATAGCCCTCGGGACGCGGCATGCCGAAATTGCGGGCAATCTTTTCCTTGGTGTCGCGGCCCTTCTGGTGGCCGATCACCATCACCGGTTCGCCGTTGAAGCGCGCCATGCCGCCGACAATTGCCTGATCGTCAGCGTAGGCGCGATCGCCATGCAGTTCGGAAAAATCGGTGAACAGCCCCTGCACGTAATCGAGCGTATAGGGCCGTTGAGGATGGCGCGCCACCTGCGACACCTGCCAGGCGTTGAGCTTGGCGTAGATGTCGCGGGTCAGGGTCTGGCTCTTCTTCCGCAGGCGGCGGATTTCCTCCGAAATGTCCAGGGCGGAGTCATCCTGCACGAAGCGCAGCTCTTCGATCTTGGCTTCAAGCTCGGCGATCGGCTGTTCAAAATCGAGGAAGGTGGTTTTCATCGGTGGTCTTCATCAAGCTGTCACAGAAAACAGGGTAGCCGGGCATTTTAACAGCCCGCCGCAGTTTGCCGTTCGGGTCAGCGCCATGCGCGCTTCTTAATGATGATGGTGGCCGTGGGCGCCGTGCGCATGGCGATGCTCGACCTCGTCCGCCGTCGCCGCACGCACGTCGGCCACCACGCACTGGAAATGCACCGCCTGCCCGGCATAGGGATGGTTGCCGTCGACCACCACTTTGTCTTCTGCGATGTCGGTCACGGTGTAGAGCATTTCGCCGCTGCCGTCGACCGGCGAGCCGACGAACTGCATGCCAACCTCGATGTCATCGGGGAAACCCTCGCGCGGCTCCAGCCGCACCAGCTCGTCTTCATATTCGCCGAAGGCATCGGCCGGCTGCAGTTTGAGGTCGATCGTGTCACCCACTGCCTTGCCTTCCAGCGCCTCTTCCACCATCGGAAAGATATTGTCGTAACCGCCGTGCAGATAGCTGACCGGCTCCTCGCTTTCTTCCAGCAGCTTGCCCTCCAGGTCGCGGACGATGTAGGTGATGGTGACGACGGTGTCTTTGCTGATATTCAATTGAGTTCCCCTTTATTCATTAAAGCAATGAGTTGAAGCACTTCCGCCGCGTGGCCGCGACTGGAAACGCCGTACAGGGCATGACGGATGACGCCCTGTTTGTCGATGATGAAAGTGGCGCGCACCGCACTTCTGCGCATGACGCCGTCCACTTCCTTGTCCCGCAGCACGCCGTAAGCCTCACTGGTCGCGTGCTCCTTGTCCGCCAGCAGGCGCACGCCGATGCCGTGCTTGTCGCGAAACTCGCCATGCCTGATGCAGTCGTCGCGCGACACCCCGAGCACCGTGGCGCCCAGTTTGGCGAAATCGTTTTCCAGTTCGGAAAACTCGATCGCCTCGGCGGTGCAGCCGGGCGTGTCGTCGCGCACATAAAAAAACAGCACCAGGAATTTTCCCCGAAACTGGGGCAACTCGACGAGTGCCATGTCGGCATCGGGGTTGGAAAAACCCGGCGCGCGATCTCCCGCTTTCAACATGATGAACGCTACCCTCCATTTTCCGGCAGCATTTTAACAGGGCGCGCCCGCCCATATCGTTATAATTATTTCATGACAACCACCCTGCTTGGCGGCTTGAGTCCCGCCCGTTTCCTGCGCGATGTCTGGCACAAGCGCCCGCTGCTGATCCGCAACGCCGTGCCGGGCTTCACCGGCCTGCTCTCGCCCGGCGAGATGCAGCAGCTGGCCTGCCGCGAGGATGTCGAGTCGCGGCTGATCCAGGGCAGCGGCACGCACTGGCAGCTCGACCACGGCCCGTTCAAGCGCAGCGACTTCAAGCGTCTGCCGAAAACCGAATGGACGCTGCTGGTGCAATCGCTCAACCACATCCTGCCCGAAGCCGATGCGCTGCTGGCGCGCTTTGACTTCATCCCGCACGCCCGGCTCGACGACCTGATGGTGAGCTACGCCGTGCCGGGCGGCAGCGTGGGCCCGCATTTCGATTCCTACGACGTCTTCCTGCTGCAGGGCCAGGGGCACCGGCGCTGGCAGATCAGCACGCAAACCGATCTGACCATCCTGGACGACGAGCCGCTGAAGATCCTGCGCCGCTTCGAGGCGGAGGAGGAATGGCTGCTCGGCCCCGGCGACATGCTCTATCTGCCGCCGCACGTCGCGCATTACGGCGTCGCCGAAGACGCCTGCACGACCTATTCGATCGGTTTTCGCGCACCCACCACCGAAGAACTGGCGCACGGCTTCCTGATGCACCTGCAGGACACGCTCAAACCGGAAGGCCGCTACGCCGACCCCGATCTGCGCCCGCAGACCCATCCGGGTGAAATCAGCCGGGCGATGCTGGCGCAGATCGAAGGCATGATCGCCAAAATCAAATGGGGCCGCCGCGACATCGCCGAATTTGCCGGACGTTATTTGTCCGAGCCCAAGCCGAATGTGTTTTTCAACACGCCGGACGCGCCGCTCACGCGTGCCGCCTTCTACAAGCAGGCCAGCAGGCACGGCGTCGCGCTCGATCCGAAATCGCGCCTGCTGTTTGCGGGCGGGCGCTTTTTCATCAACGGCGAGGCGTTCACGCCTGCGGCGGACGAAACCGCCGCGCTGAAGCAACTCGCCGACCAGCGCCGCCTCGCACCCGCAAGGGGTACGCCGCCCTTGCCTGCCGCGCTACGCGAGCGCTTGTACAACTGGTACGAAGCCGGCTGGCTCGAGATCGACGCACCATGAGCCGCTTTGAAACTGCCGCCGAATTCCGTGACGCCTTCGACGCGCTGCTGGCCGGCACCCATCGCCAGCTGCGCGTATACGACCACGATCTGGGCCTGCTGGAAATCGACCACGCGCCACGCCACGCTGCCCTGCGCGCGCTGTGCGTGGCGGGGGGCGGCCGCCGCATCGAGCTGCTGCTCGACGACATCAGCCGCGTGGCGCGCGCGCACTCGCGCCTGATGCAGCTGGTGCGCGACTTCGGCCACGTCCTCGAAATCCGCCAGGCCGACCCCGACACGCCGCGTCCTGATCAGGCGTTCGCGCTGGCCGACCGCCACGGCGTGCTGCTGCGCGCCGACAAGGCCGCGGCGCTCGGCACGTTCCACCTGGACGACGCACGCGATGCCGTGTTGCTGAATCAGCGTTTCGAGGGCATGTGGCAGCGTTCGCCGGCAGGGGTGTCGGCGTCGACGCTGGGCCTCTAGCGTTTAAAATTTGCTCAGCCAGTCCAGCTCGGACTCGCTGAAGCCCGCAGCCCGGCGCGCCGCCAGATTGAACGGCGGCTTCAGCGGCGGCGCATCGTAGTCGACCAGCAACTGCCGGAACGTCGTCTCGGGTTCGAGCCCGCGCGCCGCGCACAGCCAGCCGAACCAGTAGCTGCCGATGGCGACGTGGCCGATCTCGTCGCGTTCGATGACGGCGAGAATCTCGACCATGGCGAGGTCGTTCGCCGCCCGGAGCTTGTCGACGATCAGCGGCGTGGCATCGAGCCCGCGCGCTTCCAGCACGCGCGGCACCAGCGCCATGCGCACCAGCGGGTCGTGCGCGGTTTTCAGCGCCATGTCCCACAGTCCGTTGTGGGCGGGAAAATCGCCGTAGGCATAACCCAGCGTCGCCAGGTGCGTGTTCAACAAATCGAAATGCAGCGCTTCCTCGTCGGCCACCTTGAGCCAGTCGGCGTAGTACGCGACCGGCATGCCGGCAAAGCGATGGGCGGCGTCAAGCGCCAGGTTGATCGCGTTGAATTCGATATGCGCCAGCGCATGAATGAGCGCGGCGCGGCCGGGCAGCGTGTCGGCGCGGCGGCGCGGAACCTTTTGCGGCGGAACCCGTTCGGGTTTCGGCGGCTGGCCCGGCTGATCGATCGGCTTGCGCGCAGCCTCGCTGGCGGGATCGACCGCGCCGGACAGCCAGTCCACCTGCAGCGCGTGCACGCAGGCCACCTTGGCTGCCGGCTCGCTGACGCACACACACGCGGCCAGCCGCTGCGGCAGCCGGCTCAGCGGCGGTCCACCCAGCGGATGCCCGCCAGCGCGATGCCCAGAAAAACCAGCAGCGGCAGGGTCGACACCAGCGGCGCCGGCCAGTTGTTCAGCAGACCCAGGTGGCCGAGCAGCCGGCTCAGCAGATGGAAGCCGAGGCCGGCCAGAATGCCGAGGAAAATCATGCCGCTGGTGCCGCCTGCGCGCGGCCCCCGGATGGCGAACGGCATCGCGATCAGCATCATGATCGGGATGACGAAGGGACTGATGAATTTCGACCACAGCGCGAGCTCGTAGCGCGTCGCGTTCTGGCTGTTTTCCTTGAGGTGCGCGATGTAGCGCCAGAGCGTGCGCGCCGACATTTTCTCCGGTGCGACCAGCAGCACGCCAAGAATGTCGGGCGTGAGCACCGACTGCCAGCCCTGGCTTGTGCTGCGCTCGGCGCGAATGCCGTCCGCGTCGAACCGCGTTTCCACCACCTGCCGCAGATCCCAGGCCTGTTGGCTGCTGCGCCAGCGGGCCTGCTCGGCGGCGCGGATCCAGCCCAGCTCGCCATCGGCGTCGAAGCCGTAAATCTCGATGCCGCGCAGCGTATTGTCGGGCATCACTTCGCGCACGTTGATGAAGGTGCTGCCGTCCTTGACCCACAGCCCGGAGCGGAATTGCTGCGCGACCACCGACCGGGTGGCCGACAGCTTGTAACGCTGCGCCGCCTGCTCCGACCATGGCGCCACATATTCGCCGAACACCAGCACCAGCAGCGACAGCAGCGTCCCGATGACCGCGAAATACCCGCCCACCCGCCAGTTGGACAGGCCCGATACGCGCATCACCGCGTATTCCGAGTTGCCCACCAGACGCGACAGCGCGAACAGCGTGCCGATCAGCGCCGCCACCGGCAGGATTTCGTACAGATGTCCGGGCAGGCCGAGCACCACCACCACGGCGGCCTGCCCGAGCGCATAGTCGTTGCGGCCCAGGCTGCCGAGCTCCTTTATCACGTCGAAAAACGCAAACAGCACCAGCAGCGCCAGCAGGACGAAACCCGACGCCACCAGCACCTGCCCCGCCAGATAACGCGCCAGCAGGCTCATGGCCGCCTCCGGCGCGGGGAATGCTGGCGCGAGCGCCGGTAAAACAGAACGACCACAGCAGACAGCATCAGCAGGTGCGACGCCCCCATCCCGATCCAGGGGTTCAGCTTGTCCTGCGCCACCCAGGCCTGCGACAGCGACAGCAGGTTGTTGTAGACGAAATACAGCAGCAGCGCGATCACCATCCCGTAGGAGCGGCGCGCCCGCGTGTTGACGAAGCTGAGCGGGATTGCCATGACGGCGAGGATCAGCGCCGAAATCGGCACTCCCACCCGCCACAACAGCTCGGCGTGCGCCCGCGGCGTGGTATCAGTCAGTAATTCCGCCAGGGACATCTGGCGAATGTTGACCTGTCTCTCCACTGCGACCGGATCGAGCCGCATCCAGTAACGCTCGAACTGCACGATGCGATAGTCGAGCTGGCCCGGTGTGCCTTCGTAACGGCGCCCGTCCTTGAACACCAGGTAACGCGAGCCATCGGGCAGTTGGGTATGGTCGCCCTCGCGCGCGGCCACCAGCCCGAGTTGGCCGTCGATCATCGACCGCATGAACACGTTGCGCACGATGCCGGTCAGCGGATTGAGCGATTCGACGTAAAAAACGCGCTGGCCGGCGCCGGATTCGGCAAACAGGCCCGGGGCGACCAGCGCGCTTTCGCTGCGGCTCTTCAACTCCTGGCTGTATTCGCTTCTCTTGGTTTGCACCCACGGATTGAGCACCAGCGTCAGCAACAGGATCACCAGCGAAAACGGCACCGCGAAAGTCAGCACCGGCCGCATCCATTGCATCAGCGACAGGCCGGCGTTGAACCAGATCACCATTTCGCTATCGCGCCACATGCGCGACAAAGGCAGCAGCACGCCGGCAAACAAGGCGATCGTCATCAACACCGGCAAAAAATACAGCAGCGAAAAGCCGAGGAAGACGAATACCGCCTCGTTGGCGAGTTCGCCGCGCGCCACGTCGCCGAGCAGGCGGATGAACAGCACCACCAGCGAAATCGCCACCAGCACCGTGAGCACGGCGCCTGTGGTGAGACCCATCTCACGGCTCAGCGCGCGGCGGTATAGCATGGGGTCAGCGGGGGCGGCCCGCGCGGGATGCGCCGGCGTTTTGACAATCAACCGTGCCTGCGCCAATAATCGCCGCATCGGCAACGCCGATCATCCTCACATCGGCCTCACATCGGCAAATTGCATATTTTTGAGCACAGACATGGAAAACAAGGAAATCGAACTCGAATTTAGCATAAAAAGCGGCGCGCCCGAAAAGCAGCGCGGCGCCTGCGTCGTGGTCGGCGTGTTCGAGAGCCGCAAGCTGTCGGGGCCGGCGATCGACATCGACCACGCCAGCGACGGCTACCTGTCAGAGATCCTGCGCGGCGGCGACATGGAGGGCAAGGCCGGCAACGTACTGCTGCTGCACAAGGTGCCCAACATTCTGGCCGACCGCGTGCTGCTGGTCGGCCTCGGCAAGGAGCGCGACTTTCACGAGAAGGCCTACCGCGACGCAATCGCCTGCGCCGTCAAGACCCTGCGCGACACCGGCTCGATGGAAGCGGCCATCACCCTGTCCGAAATCCCGGTGAAAAAGCGCGACGTCACCTGGAACATTGAGCAGGCGGTGATCAGCGCGCACGATGCGCTGTACCGGTTCGACCGCATGAAGAGCAAGCCGGAAGAGGCCCGCCGCCCGCTGAAGCGCATCACCTTCGCGGTGTCGCGGCGCGGCGAACTGAAGTTCGGTGACACAGGCCTCGCGCGCGGGCTGGCCATTTCCCGCGGCATCAATCTCGCCAAGGACCTGGGCAACACGCCGTCCAACATCTGCACTCCCGAATACCTCGCCGGCGAGGCGAAAAAAGTAGCGAAAGCCCACGGCTTCGGCTGCGAAATTCTCGATTACGCCGCCTGCGACAAGCTCGGCATGGGCTCCTTCCTGTCAGTCGGCAAGGGCAGCGACAAGCCGCCGCGCTTCATCGTGCTGAAGCATGACGGCGGCAAAAAAGGCGACAAGCCGGTGGTGCTGGTCGGCAAGGCGGTCACCTTCGACGCCGGCGGCATCTCACTCAAGCCGGCAGGCGAGATGGACGAAATGAACTATGACATGAGCGGCGGCGGCGCGGTCATCGGCGCCTTCCGTGCCATCGGCGAATTGGGCCTGGCGCTCAACGTCGTCGGCCTCATCCCGGCCTGCGAGAACATGCCGGACGCGAACGCCAACAAGCCGGGCGATATCGTCACCTCGATGTCCGGCCAGACCATCGAAATCCTCAACACCGATGCCGAAGGCCGCCTCATCCTGTGCGACGCGCTGACTTACGCCGAGCGCTTCGAGCCCGACGCCGTGGTCGACCTGGCGACGCTGACCGGCGCCTGCGTGATCGCGCTCGGCGCCCACCCCAGCGCGCTCTACAGCAACCACGGCCCGCTGGCGCGCGAGATCGAGCACGCCGCCGACCACGCGTGGGACCGCGTCTGGCGCATGCCCTTATGGGACGACTACCAGGACCAGCTGAAAAGCAATCTTGCCGACATGGCCAACATCGGCGGCCGCCCGGCAGGCTCGGTCACCGCGGCCTGCTTCCTGTCGCGCTTCGCCAAGAAATACCACTGGGCGCACCTCGACATCGCCGGCACCGCCTGGAAGGGCGGCCGCGAGAACAAGGGCTCGACCGGGCGTCCGGTGTCGCTGCTGGTGCACTTCCTGTTGAACCGCGCCCAGAAGTAAGCGAGCAGACGTGACCGAAATCACCTTCTACACCCATGCCGACGACCCGCTCGACGTCGCCCGCCGCGTTGCCGCCAAGGCGCACGGCCAGGGCAAGCAGGTGATGATCTACGCGCCGGATGCCGTTACCGCCGACGCCATCGACCGCCTGTTGTGGACCATGCCGGCGACGGGCTTCGTGCCGCACTGCCGCGACAGCGACGCGCTGGCTGGCGAAACGCCGGTGCTGATCGGCACCCGCGCCGACGCCCTGCGCCGTGCCGACGTGATGATCAACCTGCATCACGAGCAGCCGCCCGCCTTCGCCCGCTTCGAGCGGCTGGTCGAAATCATCGGCCAGGACGAAGCGGGGGTCGAACAGGGACGCGAGCGCTACCGTTTTTACAAGACGCGCGGCTATGCGCTGCACGCGCACGACTTGCGCCAACCCGCCGGATGACAGACCAATGAGCGACAGCCCGCTGTTGAGCAAAATGGACGCGCTGCTGAAAAAGCATCGTGGCGCCAGCGAGGGCGAGCGCGATGCACCACCCGCGCGCGTGCAAGCGCCTCCCCCCGACGCCTGGCTGCCGGTGCTGACCAGCGTGATCGAGCGCGGCACGCCACCGTCCGCTCCGTTGCCGGCCGTCGAACCCGCGTCCCCGCCGCCGGCGGCCGCCGCGGAAGTGCCGCCCGAACCCTCGACCATCGTGAACGACGCCACCGTGAATGACACCCTGGCCGAGCAGCTGATGAGCGAACTCGCGCCCCGCCTGTCCGAAGTGATGGAGAAACAGGTCGCGGCCGAGCTGCGCAAGAACCTCGACCAGACGGTGGCCACCCTGCTCTCCCAGCTCGACGTCAACGTGCGCGAAATCGTGCGCGACGCCATCGCCGAAAAACTCAAACAGCCGCGCGATCCATCCGCCTGACACGGCAGCGCAGGTTTAACGCGCTTTTTTGGGGCGTATCCCAGGTTTCTTCGCGACGTGCCCGGGTTCTTTGGGACGCGTCCCAGTTTTTTTTGGGATAATGCCGCCTTTGCCCGCACGCCATGAAACTCGCCAAATCCTTCGAACCGGCCGACATCGAAAAACGCTGGTACGCCCAGTGGGAAAGCGCCGGCTACTTCAAGGCGGGCGACGCGCCCGACGCCGATGCCTACTGCATCATGCTGCCGCCGCCCAACGTCACCGGCACCCTGCACATGGGGCACGCCTTCCAGCACACCCTGATGGACGCGCTCACCCGCTATCACCGCATGGCGGGCGACAACACGCTGTGGCAGCCGGGCACCGACCACGCCGGCATCGCCACCCAGATCGTGGTGGAGCGCCAGCTCGACGCGCAGGGCGTGTCGCGCCACGACCTCGGCCGCGAGAAATTCCTCGAAAAGGTGTGGGAGTGGAAGGAGCGCTCCGGTTCCACCATCACCCAGCAGATGCGCCGGCTCGGCACCAGCCCGGACTGGAGCCGCGAGCGCTTCACCATGGACGAGGGCCTGTCGAAGGCCGTCACCGAAGTGTTCGTGCGGCTCTATCGCGAAGGCCTCATCTACCGCGGCAAGCGGCTGGTGAACTGGGACCCGGTGCTCGGTACCGCGGTGTCCGACCTCGAAGTGGTCGCCACCGAGGAAGACGGCTTCATGTGGGAAATCAACTATCCGCTTGAAGACGGCTCCGGATTTTTGACCGTCGCCACTACCCGCCCGGAGACCCTGCTCGGCGACAGCGCCGTCGCGGTGCATCCGGAGGACGAGCGCTACGCGCATCTCATCGGCAAGCAGGTGCGCCTGCCGATCGCCGAGCGCAGCATCCCCGTCATCGCCGACGACTATGTCGACCGCGAATTCGGCACCGGCGTGGTCAAGATCACCCCGGCGCACGACTTCAACGACTGGCAGGTGGGGCAGCGCCACAAGCTGGTGGCGATCAGCGTGCTGACGCTCGACGCCAAAATGAACGAGTTGTGTCCGACCGAATACCAGGGACTCGATCGCTACGACGCGCGTCAGAAGCTGCTCGACGCGTTGCATGAAAAGGGCCTGCTGGTGTCGGCCAAGCCGCACAAGCTGATGATCCCGCGCGGCGACCGCACCCATGCGGCGATCGAGCCGATGCTCACCGACCAGTGGTTCATGAGCATGGAAGGTCTGGCCCAGCAGGGGCTGGCCGCGGTCGATTCGGGCGAACTGAAATTCGTCCCGGAAAACTGGACCACCACCTACCGCCAGTGGCTGGAAAATATCCAGGACTGGTGCATCTCGCGCCAGCTGTGGTGGGGCCACCGCATCCCCGCGTGGTACGACGCCGACGGCAATTTCTACGTCGCCCACACCGAAGAAGAGGCGAAGAAGCAGGCCGGCGGCCGCGAGTTGACGCAGGACAACGACGTCCTCGACACCTGGTTCTCTTCCGCGCTGTGGCCCTTCTCGACGCTGGGCTGGCCCGAGAAGACGCCCGAACTCGAACGCTTCCTGCCGACCTCGGTGCTGGTCACCGGCTTCGACATCATCTTCTTCTGGGTCGCGCGCATGGTGATGATGTCGCTGCACCTCACCGGCAAGGTGCCGTTCCGCGAGGTGTACGTGACCGGCCTGGTGCGCGATTCAGAAGGCCAGAAGATGAGCAAGTCGAAGGGCAACGTGCTTGACCCGATCGACCTGATCGACGGCATCGCGGTCGATGATCTAGTCGCCAAGCGCACCACCGGGCTGATGGACCCCAGGAAAGCACCGAGCATCGAGAAGCGCACCCGCCGCGAATTCCCGGACGGCATCGCCGCATTCGGCACCGATGCCCTGCGCTTCACCTTCGCGAGCCTGGCCACGCACGGCCGCGACATCAAGTTCGACCTGCAGCGCGCCGAGGGCTACCGCAACTTCTGCAACAAGCTGTGGAACGCCACCCGCTTCGCGCTGATGAATCTGGAAGGCCACGACTGCGGCCAGGACGCCAGCCTGCCGGTGGAGTTCTCCGACGCCGACCGCTGGATCGCCGCGCGCCTGCAGCAGGCCGTCGGCGAGGTGCACGCGGCGTTCGCCGCCTACCGCTTCGACCAGGCCGCGCGCGGGATCTACGAATTCGTGTGGGACGAATACTGCGACTGGTATCTGGAACTCGCCAAGGTGCAGCTGAACAGCGGCACGCCCGAGCAGCAGCGCGCCACCCGCCGCACGTTGGCAACGGTGCTCGAAGCCACGCTGCGCCTCGCCCACCCCATCATCCCCTTCATCACCGAAGAGCTGTGGCAGAAGGTGGCGCCGCTCGCCGGCGTCAGCGGCGACAGCATCATGCTGGCCCCCTACCCGCAGGTCGACGAAGCGCAGCGCCATCCCGACAGCGTCGCGCGGGTCCAGCTGCTTAAGGAGCTGGTCAACGCCTGCCGCACCCTACGCAGCGAAATGAGCCTGTCGCCCGCTCAGCGCGTGCCGCTGGTCATCGAGGGCGACGCCGGCGTGATCAACGCGCTGGCGCCCTACATCGTCGCGCTCGGCAAGCTTTCCGAAGTCAGTGCCGTGTCCGTGTTGCCGGAAGCGGACGCCCCGGTCGCGCTGGTCGGCGACATGCGGATGATGCTGGTGGTGGAAATCGACAAGGACGCGGAGCGCGCCCGGCTCGCCAAGGAAATCGCCCGCATCCAGAACGAAATCGCCAAGGCACAAGGCAAGCTGGCCAACGCCAGCTTTGTCGACCGAGCACCCGCTGCCGTGGTGCAGCAGGAGCAGGCGCGGCTGGCCGATTTTGCCGCCATGCTGCAGAAGTTGGAGGCGCAGCACGCACGGCTGGGCTGATATCGGGGTACGGCGGCACCACGCCCGGCTTGCCGCAAGCTGAGATCATCAAGCAGCCCCGTCAGATCGTCGATACGGGATTCACCGTTCAAACACCAGGCTTTCCGTGCTGGCACCCAGGTCCGCCAACGCGCCGTTGACCGCCTCCATGAAAGGGGGCGGTCCGCAGACATAAAAGCGCTGCTTGAAATCACGGATTGTTTCTTCCAGGAAGGCGCGATCGACCCGCCGCTGCGCATACCCTGACGCAGCGGCGCTGGTGCAGGTCAGGATGCAGCGTTCCCCCAGCACATGGCGCAGCTCCTTTTCGCAGATCACGTCAGCCGGGGTCTTGTTGGAAAAGATCAAAGTCTGGCCGCCCGCTCCCCCCGTACGTGCCAGTTCGCGCAGGATGGCCAGAAAGGGCGTGATGCCGGCGCCGCCGGCGATGAACACACCGGGCCCCTGATAACGGATGGTGCCGAACGGCTCGGACATCAGCAGTTCGGCGCCCGGCTCCAGCTGGTGCAGCGCCTGGGTGACGCCGGCGTGGTCGGGATAAGCCTTGATGGTGAACTCGAGCACCCGGTCGGCGGCCAGTCCGGTGGGGGTGAACGGCCGACCCTGTTCGCGCTGGCCGGGCCGGTTGATCGCCAGCTCCACCCCCTGGCCGGGAACGACAGAAAATCCGGATGGCTTGCTGACAATGAAACGCTTCACGTCGTGGGTGACGAACTGGCCCATCAACAAATTAACAGTGTGGTTCATCGCCCTGCCCTCCCGTGGAATACGCGCCCGGCGCCCCGCCCGCGACTGCGCGCGGACCGGCTTTTTGGCCCGACCTCAATACTGATCGGCCGCCCAGCCGTCCAGAAGAATGCAGGCTCCCGGCTTGGGAGTGGCTGAATCGCGGCCTTGCAGCGGCGTCAGGCAGAGGTAGGGATTGCCGTCGCGATCCGTCAGGTTGCGCAGCGGAATGTCGCCCACGGTCTCGAAACCGCGCGCATCCATCATGATGAACTGATAGTCATCCTCGCCGACGCTGACCTCCAGCCCGCCGCCGTTGCCCTCGCCGTATTTTTCCCACCAGGTTTCGGGGTTGGCGCCGTCATAGTAGGGGGGCGTCGCCCCCAGCCGATTGCTGCGATGCCAGGAGATGATGGTCGGATCCTTCATCTGGTTTTCCTTCGCGGTGTCTTTGGCGAGGAGGCTGGCGGCCTGGAAGCCCCGGTCGGGGCCATGATAGTCGATATGTACGTTCCTCATGGTGTAGTCCTCCTGATTCACGGTGAATTGAAGCGGATGGCACTGAATCAGCACGCTGATCTATACCCTTTTTATTTTTAGGCCAATGCCAGACAAAAACAATCGGGTATTTAACGGGGAAACCTGTCGCCCACGCAATAAGCGTCTGGCGAATCTCAGGCATAAAAAAAGCGTGGGCGGTCACCCGCCCACGCTAATTGACTACCGCCCGATCACTCAGGATTGATGGTGATGCTTGCCACCGTGACCCCGATGGCGACCAGGCTTGGCCTCGGCATCGAACACGGCTTGCTGCTCAGCGCTCAGCTGGGCATAGAAGGCCTTGGTCGCCTGGGCACGCTCGACCATCCTGGCGCGGCGCACTTCCGAGATGGCAAGCATCTTGTCCAGGCGTTGCGGCGTGTTCAGTTTTTCGAACTCGCCGCGCATGGCCTGCCTGTCCATACCCTGGCGTATTCCAGGCTGGCGGGTGCTGGCAAAGGCGTCCCATGCAGCCGCTTGCGCTGACGTGAGCTTGAGTTTTTCCTTCAGTTCGGACAGATGCTTGGCACGATTTTCTGCCCAATTGCCGTGGGCTTTTTGTCCGTGCCTGGCTTCGCAGCCCACCGGGCTTGCGGCACCATCGGCAGGCATCGCAAAAGACGATGCTGCCAGAATGCCACTGCCCGCGATCAAACCCACGATCAGGGCACGTTTGGCAAAAGAAGCTTGGGTCAATTTCATTGCGATCTCCTTCAGAGATGTTGTCAGGACAGTCGACCCGGAACGGGTACGGCATGCAACGCATTTTGAAGCGGGGATGTATCCCTGGGATGTCGGACACCCGCGGAAATGTAACGCATTGTATCCGAATGTAACCGTGATACCGGGGCAGTCCCGACTCAAACCATGCGGTGAAAAGTCGGAATTTTTTACAGCTGCCGTCATCGGCATGGACAAAATAAATCCGGGCGGCTGTATGCATTGCTGCCCGGCCAGGCCTCTTTCGCTGAACCCGTTTGAGGGGATGTCCATCGCTTGATTTCCGTCCGGATGCCGTCCTGGCATGGCCTGCGCGTCGATGCGTGACTGCTGCCCAATCCCTTGCAGAAAAATTGACTGGCGCGAGGTGGGCGAAATAATGCCTCGCTGCGACACGACCCCGTGTTACCACGACGCCGCTTCCTCATGCTACCGGGGCGTACGGACAACTCCCCGGACGGGACTTCAACCCGCTAGATTTACTGCTGTTACTGCGAACGGTCAGCTTCGAGTTTCTTGGATCAAGTAGGCGGCAGGTTCAGCACGTGACATGGAACAGGCCAATCGCCTTGGCCTTGCCCCGGGTTTTGTTGTAGGTCTTGATGGCGTCGGGCGTCGGCTGCAGGATTACCCGGCAGCCATGATGCTCGAAGAATTCGGCGGCCTCCGGCGACAGGGTCACGTTGCCGAATTGTCCCGCACCCAGCACCAGGGTCTCGCAGCCCTTTTCGTAGACGAACTCCGCCTCGTCGAGCGAGATGATGTGGGAGGTGCCGTAATGCTGCTTCGAGAGCCTCTTCTTGCGCTTGACCACCTCGCCCGACAGGTGGATGAGGATGTCGTGCGGATACGTGGTGCCGTCGACGGTGATGCTGCCGAATTCGGTGGAGTCGATCTTCATGGCATGCGTCCAATGCGGTGACTCTCTCCATCATTGGCGATGGCGCGCATTATTCAAGCCGGGCCGTTGCCCGGACGCGGGCAGGCTCGCGATGTCCGCCCGGCAGGGCCGGGCGCGCCGGTCATGCTGCCTGCAATTGCCTGGCGCTGTCCCGCAACAGCACCAGGCAGGCGCGGGTTGCCGCGACATCCAGCGCGGTGAATCCGTCGAGGGTTTCCAGCGTGGCGTCGGCGCCGGCGTCGAGAAGCAGCCTGACGATCTCGATCTTGCCGGCCGAGGCGGCGTAGATCAGCGCGGTGGCGCCGTTGACGTTCTGGCTGTCGAGCGGCGCGCCGGCCTTGATCAGGGCGTTCACGCAGGGCGCGCTGCCGGCGAAGCAGGCGAACCACAGCGCGCCGTTGCCGTCGGCATTCATCTCGCGCGGGTCTGCGCCGCGCGACAGCAGGTCGCCGATGTAGCCGATGCGGCCCAGGCGGGCGGCATACATCAGAGGCGTGGTGGCGTAGGCGATGCGGCCGTGCAGGGTCTGCTGCAGGGAGCTTGCGGTGGGGAAGCCCTGGTTTTCGAGCCAGGCTTTGAGTGCGGTGTCGTTCATCGTGGTGCCTCGTGTCGTTCAAGCAATACGGAAGCTTCGCCGGCTAGCCGAACAGGCCATCGCGCAGGAAGGCCTTGTAGCGCTTCATCACCGGCTTGGGGATCGCCGCCTCGGCGTGCACGCGCAGCGGATGGACGGCTTCGAGCGTCAGGGTGCCCGGCTGCTGGCGCGCGGCGCCGATCGCGTCGTGCACGGCGCGCTCGAACAGGGGCGCAGCCAGGTGGCGGACGACGTCGTAGATGGCCATCACCGCCAGCTTTTCGCCGGGCAGCATCTTGCATTTGTTGTCGAGAATCTTGAGCACCACCGCGGTGGTGCAGTCGACCTGTTCGGCGGTAAAGCCTGCCTGGATCGCCCACCACGCGGCCGGGTGGAGGCTAACGCCGTTGTCGGTGGCCGCGGTCGTCATGCCTGCGAGTCCGACCAGCGTTCCGAGCGGAACGCGGTGGCGATGGCGGCGGCACGGGCGTCCTGCAGGGCATCGGCGCCAAGCACGCTTGCATCGATGCCGGCGCAGGCCTGCAACGCGATGTCCAGCAAGGTGGCCTTGGGATAGTCCTGTGTCGCGCGCTTCGGATAGGCACGGTAGTCGCAGGCGCACAGCGTCATCAACTGCTCGAAGCGTTGCGGCCGGTCGAAGGCGCCCAGGCGTTCCAGCATTGCGGCCACCGGGCCGGCGCGCACCTCGGACACCCGGTGCACCCGTTCGCATTCGACGAGCGCGAGCAGGGCCAGTTCGCGGCAGTCTGCCGAGACGCCGAAGCGTTGGCACATCGCCCCGATGCGAGGCTGTGCGCGCTCGACGTGGCGATAGTGGATCGGCAGGTGCTCGGGCGGGGAATCCGCTTTGCCGACGTGCATCGCCAGCGCGGCGAACCGCACCGGCAGCGGCGCACCGCAGCGGGCCGCCTCATCCAGCACGCGCAGCAGATGCTGGCCGATGTCGACCTGCGGCGGATCGTCGGCTATTTGCGGCACGCCGAACACGGCCGCCACTTCGGGCAGCACTTTCTTCAACGCGCCGCTGGCGTACAGGGCGCGAAACATGTTCGAGGGCATCCGGGCCATCAGGCCGCGCTCCAGCTCTGCCCATCCCTCGGTCGCCGCCAGGCCGGCCAGCGCGCCGGCATTGACCTGTTCGAACATCAGTTCCAGCGTGTCGTCGTCCAGCATGCCGTCGGGGCCGGCCGATAGCGCCGCGAGGCGCAGCAGTCCCAGGGCAGGATGCGCCTGCAGGAAATCCGGAGGGAGCGAGGTGGATTCGGAAGACATGGTCATTCGGTTGAAGCTGCGCGCCGTCAGTCGGCCGCCGCCACATCGACCCGCACCATGCCGTCCTCGATCCGCATGGGGTATTCCTTCATCGCCCATCCGGTGGGCTGCAGGCATTGGCCGCTGTGGCCGTCGAAGACCCAGCCGTGCGCGGTGCAATACAGAATGCGGCCGTTGAAGTCGCCGCGCCCGAGCGAAACGCCTTCATGCGGGCAGCGCGCTTCATAGACCTTGGGCGTGCCGCCGTCGGGCCACATGATGACGATTTCCTGATCACCCAGCTTGCAGGGCACCGGTTCCTCCTCGTAGAGCAGACTCTGTTTGCAGACGTTTTCGTAGGCCATGCCTGACTCCTGATTGATCGGTAACGGGATGCGCGCGCAAGGACTCAGCCGCCCCCCATGATCTGGTTGAATACCTGACGCATCAGGTTCAGCTCGATCATCGGCAACCCGCGCATTTCGCTGATCGGCTTGAATACGCCACCGAGCGGTTCGATCGCTTCCTTCGGCGCATCCAGGGTCGCGAAGCGGACAAGGTGGATGCGGATCGGACCGTCGTCGCTGGCCATCCACGCCTGGAAGTCGTCGTCCGGGGTCAGTTTCGCGGGGTCGAGTCCGAACTGCGCCGCCAGGGCGTCGAACACCATCTCGGGCTCGTGGTGGACGGCGACCTCGGCAGGCGCGGGCATGGGTGCGGCGGATGCCGGCAGGGGCGCGGGGCCGAGAATGCTGGCGCCGTAGCGGGCAAACACCAGGGCGGTGCTGTAGCTGTCGAAGTGGCACAAGATCACGCGGTTATGGTCAAACAAGGGGGTGCTCATGGAGGCGTCCGGTTCGTGGGTTGGAAAAATGAAAGCGCCTGGGCGCATCAGCCGATGGTGATGATCAGCGGCTCCAGCCCGGCGACCGTGGCTTCGATGACATCGCCCTTGACCACCGGCGCCACGCCCGCGGGGGTGCCGGTAAAGATCAGGTCGCCGGGAAACAGCTCGACGAAATTCGACAGGGTATGGACCATCTGCGGGATCTTCAGAATCATGTCGCCGACGTCGCCGCTCTGGCGGATTTCGCCGTTGACCTTGAGTTCGATCTTGCCGCGGCTGATGTTGCCCGCATAAAACTCCGGCGTGATCGCACTGCACGGGGCCGAATGGTCGAATGCCTTGGCCATGTCCCACGGGCGGCCCATTTCGCGGGCGGCCCGCTGCAGGTCGCGCCGGGTCATGTCCAGCCCCACGGCGTAGCCGAAGACGTAGTCGTAGTCGACGCGGTCGACGGGGATGTTTTTGCCGCCCTTGTGCAGCGCCACCACCAGTTCCACCTCGGGCTGCAGATCCGCGGTGTGGGGCGGATACGGCATGACGGAATTGTTGTGCAGGATGGCGCCGGGCGGCTTCATGAAGAAGAACGGTTCGCTGCGCCCGGGATCGGCGCCCATCTCCCGCACATGGTCGGCGTAGTTCTGCCCGACGCAGAAAATGCGCCGCACCGGAAACGGGTTGCTCGACATGGCGTCCAGGGTGACGACGGGTGCGGGCGGAAAGGCGTAGGCCATGGTTCGGGTCTCGTGTTCTAGAAAAGGGAAAGCAACTTGGTCACACCAGACGTTCGCCGTCGCGATAGCCCGCGTCCATTTCGAATTCCAGGTAAAAAATCCTGAAGTGGTCTTCCATCCGGGTCTCGTCCGGTATCGAGTCAGTCCGTTCCGGGTAGCGCGCCAGCAGTGCGGTGCGATGCACCCGCCAGGCGTTCAGAACGGCGACCCGGGCTGCTTCCCGGTTGCGCCCCGCGCCCTTGAACATGAAATGGTGCGTGTTCATTTCCGCCACCACGAATCCTCTGCCTGTTTCGGTTTCCATACGCTTACGGCTTCTGCCACGGCGTGATGAACTCGTTGAAGTGCACCAGCCGCGGGTGCGGCAACGGCGTCGGAGCAACCGGCGTGAGATAGGGATCGCTCAGCCCCGCGTAGCATGGGTCGAGCGGAAGTGCCTCGATAGGTTTCAGGTTCTGTGGCAGAACCTTTTCCAAAGGTTCTGCCTGCATGCTGCTGGTCGCGATCTGCTGCATCAGCGATACCCCTCTTCCCGCAGCACCCGCTGCACCACCGGGCGCGCCAGCATGCGCTGGTAATGCGCGCGACAGTGTTCGGGCAGGTCGATGGACAGTTTGTCCGCCCAGAATTCCACATAGAACAGCGCCGCATCGGCGATGGAGAAGCTGCCGGCCACGTATTCCTTGCCGGCCAGCGCCGCATTCATGATCGCGAAACCCCGCTCGACGATTTCGCGGCCGCGCGCCTTCACCGCATCGTGGTCGGCCGGGTTTGGCGTGAACGTGTCGGTGGTGAAGATGCGGGCGAAACCCTGACCGTGAATGGTACCAACCACGTAGCCCATCGCTTCGATCACGCGCGCTTCGCCGTCCGCATCCCCCGGCAGCAGCTTCGCCCTGGGGTAGCTGCGCGCGAGCCACCAGGCGATGGCCTGGAACTCGGTGAATGCCGAGCCGTCGTCGCGCACCAGCGCGGGAATGCTGGACTTCGGGTTGATCGCGAGGTAATCCGGTTGGGTGTGGTCGCCCGCCGGCAGGTTCACGATGTAGACCTCGAACGCCAGGTCGAGCTCCTCCAGCAGGATGTGGATGCCGGTGGAGCAGGAGCCGGGGGTCATGTAGAGCTTCATGGCGTTCAGGCTTTTTGCAGCAAGATGGTGTTGCCGGCGAGCGCGAATGTGCGCCAGGCGGCGTACATGTCGCGCTGGATCGCCTCGACATACGCCGGATCCGGACTGTGCTCGCTGGGGAAGTTCGAGATGGCACAGGAACGCCGGTTAAAGCGCAGCACCGCGTCGAGCAGGGTCGTGCCGAAATCATGCATGGGCTGGAGCACCGGCGCGGTAAGCTCGGACCAGCCAGGCTGCGCCACCGAACCGCTCGCATCGAACGGCAACCCGGCAAGCTGCTGCAGCGCTGCGTCGTAGGCCTCGGCCAGGCTTTGCAGCAGGCTGTGGCGGGTGAGCTGCTCGCGCGCCTGGCCAGACAGCCGCTCGTTCAGCGTGCGCTGGTAGGCAGCGAGCGCGGGTTCGCTCTGCCCACCCGCCCACGCCGCGAAGCGCTCGATGCAGTGCGCGTTGAGCGCGGAAATGGGCTGAGGCGCGCGCGTCGGCGCCAGCGCGTGCTGCAATCGCAGGGCGGCGTCCAGCGCGCCTTCCAGGTGGCCGCCGCCATGCTGGGCAGTCTCGCTGCCGCCGAAATGCAGCCGGCCGCCGTACCCGCTGCGCGTCAACGCGGGGTGGCCATATTCGGGCTCGCTGGCGGGCTCGGCCCGGTCGAGCGCCGCGCAGGTATGGGGCTCGTTAGCCCAGTCGTGGAAATGCAGATCGCCCCGCCCGGCCGCTTCGCCGAACAGTTGCACCAGCTGGCTGTGCACCAGCATCGGCATGCCCATCTCGAATTGCGTGCGCTGCTCCGGGTTCATCGCCACAAAGCCACCGAGCGCTGCGCCGCTCAGGCTGGGATCGCTGCCGCCGCAGGCATCGAAGATTTCGCCCAGGACCGCCTGTTCGTGGCGCACGAAGGCATTGCCGGAATGACCCGCTTCGCGCCAGAAGGCCTGCGGGTAGGTCATCAGCGCCTTGGCTTGCGTGGCCATCCAGGTGGGGGTGTCGCGCATCGCCGCGACCCGCTCGGGGTCGAGCGCCGGGGTAAAGCGCACCTGCTCGGCCAACAGACGTGGCGGCACGGCCAGCACCACACGGCGCGCGCGGATCACCGTTTCGGTTTCGCCGGTTTCTCCGCTGCCGGTTTCCCTGCCGGCGCATCGGAAACGCAATTCGAGATGCGCGCCCACGTCGGTCACCGCGACCAGTTCATGCGCCAGCCGGATAGCTTGCGCGGGCAGGCTTCCCGAGATCGCCTGCGCCAGTCCAGCCATGCCGCCACTCAGGCGCTGGGCCCCGCCATGGACAGCTTGATCGAGGACTTCGGCGTCTTTGTTGGGATCGCGCATGCGCAGCACCGTGCCGCTGTCGTGCTGGGGAAAGGCTTCCAGCCCGAGTTCGGCGACCAGCGCGGCCATGTGCGGTTCGGCCTCGGGCCAGAACCAGGTCGGGCCGAGATCGAGCATCATGCCGCTGGCGCTGCGTTCGCCCAGGATCCGCCCGCCCAGCCGCGCGCGCGCCTCGAACAGCAGGAAATGCTGGCCGCGTGCGTGCAGCGTGCGCGCCAGCGCCAGGCCGCACAGCCCGGCACCGACGACGGCGATGTCTATGTCTGTCTCATTCATGGCTGCTCCAGGATGATGTCAATTTCATACCGTGCTACAAATCGTCCTCCAGGGCATCCATCGCAACCAGTTGCTCGCGCAGCGCCATGTGCGCGTAAAACCCGTCGTACTTGTCGTACAGCGGATCGCTCTGCAGCGCGCCGATCGCCAGTTCATCGCTGAGGTGCACGCGATAATCCTTGAGACCGTCCGCGAGCGTCGCTACGCAAGCATCGAACTCATTGGCCGCTCCGGACTGATCCACATTCGGCCCATGGGTCGCGCGCACCTTGAGCACGAAATCCTCGCGGCTGAATGCGAACCAGGCATGCGGGCGCTTCTGGTGGGGAATTTCGACGATGTAGATCATGCGCGCCACTCAGTCGCGGATCGAGGTGACGACGTTGATCGATTGGCGCAGCCGCTCGGCGATACCGGTCGGGCTGGTCTCGTACGCCTCGCGCGCTTCGTTCAGCGCGGCCTGCGCGACGAGCGCCTCGTCCCAGGTGAGCGGAACGCGCCCGGCCAGGTGGGTGGCATCGGGCACCGCCTCGAGGATGGCTTTCCAGTTGGGATGCTGGACGATCGGAATGAGCCACTCGGCCTCCTTCACTCCGTCCAGAAAGACGGCGCGGCCGATGACTTGCAACTTGCGCCCGTCCTCGGTGATCTTGATGTGCGTTCCCATCTCTTCGTTCTCCTTGGTGCGTTGTGTGCGTGGTGTAAAACTGGCCTTCATTGAAAAGTTTCGTCACCCCGGCGTTCGCCGGGGTGACGGCTAAAAACATCTTCGTGCCGGATTAATCTTCGTGCCGGATTAATGGTCATCTTCCATCGACGGCAACAGAATCACTTCGTCCGGAATGCCGTTGCCGTTTTCCTCGAAGCCGAGGCCGCCGACCAGCGAATAGCCCGCATCCCCTTCGAGCAGCACCACCGCCTGCCCGGGCATCTGCTGCAGTGCGGTGATCAGTTGCTCGACGGTCATTGCGTGTCCGGGCTCACGGCGAGCCAGATGTCGATATCCCCCCGGACCATCCAGTTCAGGGTGACGGCGCGGAAGGCCTTGTCTTCAGCCGTCTGCCAGACCACGCACAGCAGGGCTTCGTCCTTTGTCAGCGGCTCGTTTTTCTCCAGCTTTCGCTGGGCCGCCGCACAGGCCAGCAGGTCGGCTTGATGGTGCGAGAACACCTCGCTGGCCGCGCAGATGCCAGCGGCTATCTCGTCCGGCGAGGCCATGTCGACGTGTTCGCCTTCGAAGGTAATGCGTGCCTGCATGGGTTTCTCCTGTAGCTGTGTCATACGGAACAAGGCTGCTGCGCGGGTCGGTCCAGTTCCATGCCGCGAAAAATCGAGCAACGCCTGAATACGTCGGAACTGGGTTTGACCTGCTTGTGGTTGCGAAACTTGGCTGCCAGCTTGGCCAGCCCCTTGATGTCGCGGCCGCTGGCGCTGGGGAACAGCGCAACCAGTTCGTCCAGCAGCGCGTCGTCGATCTCCAACTCGAACTGCGCCAGCATCACCTGCCATATCCTGCGCCGGGCTTCGCCATCGGGCGGGTAATAGCGGATCAGGGCGATGCAGCGCGAGACGATGGCCTCGTCGATGTCGTCCACCCGGTTGGTGGTCAGGAACAGCAGGCCGTTGAAATATTCCAGCACGCGCAGGAACACGCCGACCACGGCGTTCATGGCGATGTTATCGTCGCGGCGCTTGATGTAGACATCCGCCTCGTCGATCAGCATCACCGCGCCCCAGCGCTGCGCCCGGGTCAGCACGTCCTTGAGCGCGGTTTCCATCGCCGCCACGTTCAGCCCCAGTTGCCCGGAATGCACGCGGTACAGCGGACGCTGGATGATTTCCGAATACACCTCGGCGGTCAGCGTCTTGCCCACCCCGGCGGGCCCGGCGCACAGCACCGTGGTGCCGCCGGACTTGCCGGCCACGATGTCGTCCATCAGCACATCCATCTCGGCGGTCAGGATGTCGATGAGATCGGTCTGCTCCGGCGGCAGGATCAGCTTCTGCTTCAATGCCGGCTGGTATTCGTAGAGCGCGATGTCGTCCACGTGCACCCACAGGTAGTGGTGCGGATCGAGGTGGAACATGAAGAGGTAGGGATGCACCGGCAGTTGCGTGAACAGACCCGTGGGCATCGCGGCCCGGGATTCGCCGACTTCTGTTTCCGCATTGTATTGATTGCTCTTCGCCGCCTTGCGCAGATACGGGCCGAGGATGTCCCCGGTCGCTTCCAGCGTGGTGGTGCGCGCACTCAGGATGCCCTCGTCGTTCACCAGCCGGGTGACGCCGCCGCCGGAGGACAGCACCACCACGTCCTTGCGCGACCAGTCGGTGTCGCGGTGGGTTGCGGTCGGGTCTTCTGCGTAAAATCCGGTGCCCCGGGCGGAGAACTGCGCGCCATAGCGGCCGCGCCAGTCGAAATAGCGCTCGACGCTATCGTCGTAGGCGGCGATCAGTTCGGCGCTTTCCCGCACGTAGCCCTTGGCGGCGAAAATGTCCGCCCCCGTCCGGTCGACGATGTCGGTGGCGGAAATGCGAAAGGCCGCTATGGCGCGCGTGCGCATGGCGGGACCGGCTTCGCGGTAGAGATTGCCGAGGAATCCCAGTTCTGCGCCGGAGAACCGGCTGAACGGCATCGTGACCTTGTTGCCGAAGCGCAGCTGGTCCCGAAGCGGCGCGAGGCGCGGGAATTCCGTGATCAAAGCCTCGACATAAGGCCGCTCGATCTGAAGATTCATGGCCTTGCTCCGCCCACATCGGCCAATGGCTTGCATTCGAAAATCTCCGGCTGGCTGGTGCGGTAGACCCGCAACCACATCAGCGTGGCCGGCACCAGGGAACACACGGCGAACCACAGCGCGTCCTGTTCCGCGTCCTTGTCGGCACCGAGTTGCCGCGCGACGGTGTGCCAGCCTGCCCAGTCCACTTCGGCGAGCATGCTCAGCGTTTGCGGCGAGAGGTTGGCGATGCTCTCGCTCAGGGTCTTTACCTGACGCCGGGTTTCCGCACGGGTGAGGCGTGAGGCGAGGAACGCGTCCTTTTCCAGCCCCTCGGTCAGCGTGAGCACGGCGACCCCCGCCTCTTCGATAATCGATAGCAGCGATGCATTCAGCATGAGCGAATTCCCGGAGATCCGTTTCGGCGCGCGGGGCGGCGGCGAAAGGCATAGCCCAGTATTTCAAGCAGGCAGCATCCCCAGGAAAGTCCGCGCTTTTTCATGCGACCAGGCCAACCGTGATGTTGGGTTTTGTCGCGTTCGCGACAAAACCGCAGCGCGATTCCGTGCGTGGGCGAATGCCTGTCATTTGCGCCGGGGCCGCTCCGACGGAGCATAGTTGCTGAAGTGACCTTCGCGGGCGGCCTGACCGCGTGCGCGTGCGAGCATCGCCTGGGTCTTGCCCGGAGACGCCGGCAGCGACACCTGTTTCTCTACTTCGGCGCTCCCGCATTCAGGGCACACGTAAGCGGTCGATCCGCGCACCAGCAACTCGAAATCACAGTTGCATTCCTTGCAGTGAAAGTCGTATAGCGGCATGCATCCTCCTGTAGCGTTTGCGACAAACGGCTTGTACAGGCAGGTATACGCAAGATTGAGGCCTGGTCACCGGGAAGTGGGCCAGAGAATCCGGTCAAGCTTGTAGGCGGGTCACTCCGGTTACGAATCCGGGCCAGGAAGGCCTGGCAAGAAGGTGATTTTTGACGGGCAAGGAGTCAACACGGGCCACCCGCATCCCTGCATTCAGGCCCACTTGAAGATCGCGCAATACAGCCCAACCAGATCAACGAATGGATGCGAGAACGGTTTGCGCCCGCTTCGGATGTCGTTGGGGTGGCGCGCGCAATATCCCCCAGCATGAACGTGTGCTGCCTCTCGGGACAAAGCCGAACATCACGCCCAGTACTTCGCCTTGTCCGGCAGCACCCAGCGCACGCCGCCGCGCGGGTCTTCCTTGTCGCCCCGGTAGCGGGGAATCAAATGGATATGCAGGTGCGGCACGCTCTGCCCGCCGGCCTGGCCATGGTTGATGCCGATGTTGTAGCCATCCGGCTGGTGGTATTTGTCGAGGATGTCCTTGGCCTGCGCCAGCGACTTCAGCAGCGCGGCCTGCTCGGCTTCGGTGGCATCGAACAGGGTGGCGAAATGGCGGCGCGGGATGATGACGGTGTGGCCGAGCGAGACGGGAAAGCCGTCGCGATAGACAACGGTGAGCTCGTCCTCGGCCATGATGCGGATGGGGTCGAGGTGGCAAAAGGGACAGGGTTTATTGATGGATGCGGTCATGCCAGGCTGTGCTCGTGTTGTTTGCAGTAAGGCCGGTTGCGGTTCTGCGAGGTGGATGCGTGTGCCTTTTTTAGAGCCGAAGTTTAACGCATGCCGACGTCGGTCCGGCCGTCGGACAGGGCTTGCGCAGCGGCAGGTTCAACCCAAATTTCCGGGGGCGATGCAGGCAACGCCGGCGCATGCCGGCGGGAAATGGGGTCGAGGGACCACCTGCATCCGTCCCGGCCAGGCACAAGGGTTTGAGGCCCCAATGGGGCGCCAAGCCCGCAGGGACGCGGCTTGCAGCATCCTATGGCTTGCAGAACATGGCTGGGCGGCGCCTTCGTGGAAAACGATAACTATCTGATTCGCAAAGTGTTCCTGATTGCTTTGCGCTGCTCGCCCCGGGGAGGGACGAATCTCCTATTGTCTACGCGGTACGGGATTCGGGTAATGTATCGATTCCTGGCATCGAGCAAATCGGGTACCGGCCCGCCAGGCACGGAAATTGGGGCATTGCCAGCAGGGGAGGTATTCCACAATAATCGGCACCGGGGTTTCCCACTCAAACACCAATGGAGCTTTTAAGACATGAACAGAAAAGAACTGATTGACGCACTGGCCGCCCATACTCAGTCCACCAAAGCAGATGCCGAGCGCAACGTCGCCGGCCTGCTGGACATCATCTCGAACACGCTGAAAAAAGGCGACTCGCTCACGCTGGTTGGCTTCGGCACATTCGAGGTGCGCAAGCGCGCTGCCCGCACCGGCCGCAACCCCAAGACCGGCGAAGAGCTGAAGATCAAGGCGTCCAAGGTTCCCGCATTCAAGCCGGGCGCAACGCTGAAGGGCCTGGTAAACGGCATCAAGAAGAAGTAAATCTGTCGCCGGTCGTCCCGCCGCGCGGAACGACCGGATCGGACGCTGCCGCACAAGACGGTGCTCCTGCAAGTCCTCCAAACCTATACACCTGCAAGTGATCCAGTGCGCGCGATCTTCGTCGCCAACGCTTGATCACCCCCATGCCCCCAGTCCGGCCACTCCGGCCCATTTGACGCCTTGCATGCGCGGGTGCCACTCAAGCCGATCTTAAAATCCGCTACAGACTTATCCCGCCTGCCCGAAGCGGAAGCTCGAGGCCGTCACCCCGCCGAAGAAGTCCTGCTCGTGGTAAACGCAGGCGGCAGCCTCATTCTCAGCTGCACCGACAGCGACCATCAGCGGGATCAGGTGGTCCGCCTGCGGATGGGCACGCCGGGCCGATGGCGCCTGCTCCCATTGCAGCAGGCGCTGGGTACGCATGGCAGGCGATGAATGCACGAGCGTCTCCTGCAGCCAGGCATCGAACGCCGCCGATGCCGCCTTGGCCGGTGGGCCGAACGCCTGCAGATTGTGATAGCTGAGGCCGCTTCCGATGATCAACACGCCTTCGTCGCGCACAGACGCCAGCGCCCGACCCAGCGCGAGGTGCGCTTGCGGGTCGTAGCCTGTCTGCAACGACAGCTGGATGACCGGGACGTCGGCTTCGGGATATATCACGGCCATCGGGGCGAAGCAGCCGTGGTCGAAGCCGCGGTGCGCGTCGAGGCGGGACTCGATGCCTGCCGCGTCGAGCAGATGCTTCACCCGGGCGGCCAGTTCGGGCGAGCCCGGGGCACCGTATCGCACATGGTAGGCGTGCTCCGGAAAACCGGTGTAGTCGTAGACCATGGGCGGGTGCGGGTTCGCCATCACGGTAAACGCACCTGCCTCCCAGTGGCCCGACACCATCAGGACTGCGCGGGGCTTGCCGCCCAGTTCGCGCGCCAGCGCCTGCAGCGACGCCTCGAGCGGACGATAGTGCTCGCGGAATGCCCCCGTGAGATACGGCCACGGGCCGCCGCCATGGGACAGGAAGTAGGTGGGCTGCCGTTTCATGTCGACCTCCTTTCAGCACAGAATGGCCGCGGCCGTGATGCACACTCGCGGCCCGCGGGCTCCCACCCTTACTGCCAGCCGCCGCCGAGCGCCTTGTAAAGCGTTACGCCATTGGCGGCTGCTGACAGGCGCACGCCGATCAGATCCAGTTCGGCGCCATAGAGCGTGCGCTGGGCGTCGAGCAGGCCGAGAAAGCTGTCCACGCCGCCCTTGTAGCGCGCTTCCGACAGGCGGAAGCCTGCTGCGGTAGCGTCGACCAGCGCGCGCCTCGCGTCAAGCTGCTCCGTGAGGGTGGCACGCTCGGCAAGCGCATCGGCCACCTCGCGGAAGGCGCTCTGGATGGCTCTCTCGTACTGGGCGACGTTGATGTCGCGCTGCACCTCGGCCACGTCCAGATTCGCCTTCAAGCGACCCGCCTCGAAGATCGGGATGCGGATCTGCGGCATGAAGCTCCAGATGCCGGACCCGCCATCGAACAGGCCGCCCAGCGTGCTGCTCGCGGTGCCGGCCGCGGCGGTGAGCGAGATGCTCGGGAAGAACGCTGCGCGCGCCGCACCGATGTTGGCGTTGGCTGCACGCAGCGAGCGCTCGGCCTGCAGGATGTCGGGGCGGCGCGTCAGCACTTCGGAGGGCACGCCGACCGGCAGTTCGGCCACCGCGGTCGCGGTGGCGGGCAGTTTGTCGGACAGCAGTTCGGCCGGCAACGGGGCGCCGACGACGAGCGCGAGCGCGTTCTCGTCCTGCGCGACGAAGCTGTGGTAGCGGGCGGCGTCGGCGCGGGCGCCTTCCAGCAGCGTCTGCGCCTGGTGCAGGTCGAGCGCCGACACCGCACCGGCTTCGAACAGGCGGCGGGTCAGCTCGTGGGACTGCTGCCGCGTCTCGAAGGTGCTGCGCGCCAGCGCGAGCCGCTCGCGGTCGGCCGCGCGCGTCAGCCAGACATTGGCAACCTCGGCCACCAGGCTGATCTGCGCGCTGCGACGTGCCTCCTCGGTGCCGAGGTAGGTTTCAAGCGCCTCTGCGTTGAGGCTGCGGATGCGGCCGAAGAAATCCAGCTCATAGGAGGAGAAGCCCACGGTGGCGCTGTACGTGCGAGTGACGTCGGCCTCGCCGCTGGAGGTGAGTTCGCCCGGCAGGCGCTGCGCGGTCTGGCTTGCGGTCGCGCCGATGGCGGGAAACAGGTCAGCGCGCTGGATGCGGTACTGCGCGCGCGCTTTCTCGATGTTGAACGCGGCGACCCGCAGGTCACGGTTGTTGGCGAGCGCCAGCGCGATCACCTCGCGTAGCCGCGCGTCTGCGAAGTAGTCGCTCCAGGCGATGGTGTCGGCCGGCGCCGTGTCAGTAGGTTGCGCCTCCGCGGCGCCAAGCAGCGCCACGGCGGGAAAGTCCGCCGGCACTGGCGCTGCGGGGCGCTGGTAGTGCGGGATCATGGTGCAGGCGCTCGCCAGGGTGGCGGCGAGGGCGACGGTCAAGGTGCGGAGCTGGGTCATCACTTGACCTCCTGCGGGGCGACTGCGGGGGCGGCGGCTTCCGCCTGCGGCTTGCTCTTGAACAGGCGCATGATCACCACGTAGAACAGCGGGATGAAAAAGAGACCGAGCACGGTTCCGGCGACGGTGCCGCCGAGCACCCCGGTGCCGACCGCGTTCTGGCTGCCGGAGCCGGCGCCGCTTGCGATCGCCAGCGGCAGCACGCCAAGACCGAAGGCGAGCGAGGTCATCAGGATCGGGCGCAAGCGCATGCGCACCGCGGTCAGCGTGGCGGTGATGAGGTCCTTTCCCTCCTCCTCCATCTGCGCCTTGGCGAATTCCACGATGAGGATCGCGTTCTTCGACGACAGACCGATGGTGGCGAGCAAGGCGACCTGAAAATAGACGTCGTTCGACAGCCCGCGGCTGGTCGCCGCCAGCAGGGCGCCGACCACCCCGAGCGGCACCACCAGCATGACGGCGAACGGCACCGACCAGCTTTCGTACAGCGCCGCCAGGCACAGGAACACCACCAGCAGCGACAGTGCGTAGAGCGCCGGCGCCTGTGAGCCGCTACGGCGCTCCTCGAACGAAGTGCCGGTCCATTCGTAGCCGATGCCGACCGGCAGCTTGGCGATGATTTCCTCCACTGCAATCATCGCGTCGCCCGACGACAGGCCGGGCGCCGCCTGACCCTGCAGCTCGACCGAGGGCTGGCCGTTGAAGCGCTCCAGCCGCGGTGAACCATAGGCCCAGTGCGCGGTGGTGAACGCCGACAGTGGCACCATCTCCCCCTGCTGGTTGCGCACGTACCACTTGGACAGATCCTCGGGCTTCATGCGCGCATCGGCGTCGGCCTGCAGATACACTTTCTTGATGCGGCCACGATCGATGAAATCGTTGACATAGGTGCCGCCCCAGGCGGTGGCGAGCGTGTCGTTGATGTCCGCGACCGACACGCCGAGCGCGCCGGCCTTGGCATGGTCGATGTCGAGCTGGTACTCGGCGACGTCATCCTGGCCGTTGGGGCGCACCGCGACCAGGCGCTTGTCCTGCGACGCCATGCCGAGGAACTGGTTGCGCGCCGCGATCAGCGCGTCGTGGCCGAGACCAGCACGGTCCTGCAACTGCACGTTGAAACCGCTGGCGGTGCCGAGCTCGAGCACCGCCGGCGGCACGAAAGCGAACACCATCGCCTCGCGGATCTGCGAGAACGCCGCCATCGCACGGCCGGCGACCGATTTCACGTCCTGCCCCGGCTCGGTGCGTTCGTCCCAGTGCTTCATGCCGACGAAGCCCAGGCCCATGTTCTGGCCCGTGCCCCCGAAGCTGAAGCCGGCTATGGTGAAAATCGAGTTCACGTTGTCCTTCTCGCCCTCAAGGAAGTGGTGCTCGACCTTCTTCAGCACCTCGACGGTGCGCTCCTGGGTCGCGCCAGCCGGCAGCATGACCTGGGTGAACATCAGACCCTGGTCTTCCTCCGGCAGAAAGGACGTCTGCAGGCGGAAGAACAGCAGCGCCAGCACGACGATGATGGCGACGTAGATCGCCAGGAAGCGCAGGCTGCGCGTGAGGATCTTGCCCACCGCCGATTCGTAGCGCTCGGTATTGCGGGCGAACATGCGGTTGAACCAGTGGAAGAATTTCCCGAAGCCCCTCCCCTCGCCGTGTTCGTGACCTTTTTCGACCGGCTTCAGCATGGTTGCGCACAGCGCCGGCGTGAACACGATCGCCACCAGCACCGACAGCGCCATCGCCGCGACGATGGTGATCGAGAACTGGCGATAGATGACGCCGGTGGAACCGCCGAAGAATGCCATCGGCACGAACACCGCCGACAGCACCAGGCCAATGCCGACCAGCGCGCCGGTGATCTGGCGCATCGATTTCTTGGTCGCTTCCTTCGGCGACAGCCCTTCCTCACTCATCACACGTTCAACGTTTTCGACCACCACGATGGCATCGTCCACTAACAGACCGATAGCCAGCACCAAGCCGAACATGGTCAGCGTGTTGATCGAGAAGCCGAACGCCGCCATCACGCCGAAAGTGCCGAGCAGCACCACCGGCACGGCGATGGTCGGAATGAGAGTGGCGCGGAAATTCTGCAGGAACAGGTACATCACCAGGAACACCAGGATGACCGCCTCAATCAGCGTCTGCACCACGTTCATGATGGAAATCTTGACGAAAGGCGTGGTGTCGTAGGGCACCACCACATCCATGCCCGCCGGGAAATACGGCTTCATCTGCTCGATCTTGGCGAGCACCGCATCCGTGGTATCGAGCGCGTTGGCGCCGGCGGCGAGCTTGATGCCGATACCTGCTGCGGGTTGGCCGTTGTAGCGGCTGAGGAAACCGTAGTTCTCGGAACCGATCTCGACTTTTGCGACGTCCTTCAGGCGCACCTCGCCGCCCTGCGCCGAACTGCGCAGCAGGATCTGCTCGAACTGCTCGACGGTCTGCAGCCGGCTCTGTGCCGTGACCGATGCGGCAAAGCCCTGGCCCTTGACCGCCGGCGTGCCACCGAGCTGACCGGCCGAGACCTGGGCGTTTTGCGCACGGATCGCGGCCTGCACGTCAGCTGGCGTGAGCCTGAAGCTGTTCAGCTTGGCCGGATCGAGCCACGCGCGCATGGCGTACGGCGCGCCGAACACCTGCACCTCGCCGACGCCGGTGACGCGCGACAGCGGATCCTGCACCGTGGCGCTGAGGAAGTCAGCGAGGTCCTCCCGACTATGGCTGCCGTCCCTGGAAACGAAGCCGAGCACCATGAGGAAGTTGCGCGCCGATTTCGCCACCTGCACCCCCTGCTGCTGCACTGCCAGCGGCAGCAGCGGCAAACCGGTCTGCATCTTGTTCTGCACCTGCACCTGGGCAATGTCGGGGTCGGTGCCGGCGTCGAAGGTCAGACTCAGCGTGGCGCGGCCATAGGAATCGGACGACGAACTCATGTAGAGCAGATTGTCGAGGCCGGTCATCTTCTGCTCGATGATCTGGGTGACGGAGTCTTCCACCGTCTTCGCCGACGCGCCGGGATAGGTGGCGTTGATGGCGATGGTGGGTGGCGCGATGGCCGGGTACTGTGCCACCGGCAGCGACAGGATGGACAGCCCGCCGGCGAGCATGATGACGATGGCGATGACCCACGCGAAGATGGGGCGGTCAATGAAGAAGCTGGCCATGGTCCGTTACCTCACTTCGTCGCTGCGGGTGCGGCAGCCGGCGCGGCGGCAACGCCCGCCTCCTGCGCCTGCACCGGGCTGCCCGGCCGCGCTTTCTGCAGGCCTTCGACAATGACGCGGTCGCCGGGGACGAGCCCTTCGGTCACCACCCACTTGTCGCCGATCGACTGCCCGGTCTTGATGATGCGCGGCTCGACCATGTTCTCGGCATTCACCACCATCGCCTGCCCTTCGCCGCGCGGCGTGCGGCTCACCGCTGCATGCGGCACCAGGATGGCGTCGCCCTGCACGCCCTGGACCAGGCGTGCGCGCACGTACATGCCGGGCAGCAGCACGCCCCTGGGATTGGGGAAAACCGCGCGCAGCGTGACGCTGCCGGTAGCCTCGTCGACCGTTACTTCGGAGAACGCCAGCTTGCCCTCGGTCCCGTAGAGGCTGCCGTCTTCCAGCACCAGCTGCACCGGCACGGCGTTGCCGGCGGCACGCTGCAGCCTGCCGGATTCGAGGTCGCGCCGCATGCGCAGCAATTCGGCGCTGGACTGCGTCAGGTCGACATAGATCGGGTCGAGCTTCTGCACCGTGGCGAGCGCCGCCGCCTGGTTCGCGGTGACCAGCGCCCCCGCGGTCACCGCCGAGCGGCTGATGCGCCCCGTGATCGGCGAGGTGATACGGGTGAAACCGAGATCGATGTTCGCCTTGTCGAGCGCGGCCCGGGCCGATCCGACGTCGGCCTGCGCCTGCTTCAGCGCAGCGACGGCTTCGTCGTTGTCCTGCCGGCTCACCGCCTCGATCTTCACCAGTTCGGCGTAGCGCTCGGCCTTGAGTCGCGCCGCTTCGACGTTCGCCTCGGCGCGCGCCAGACTGGCGCGCGCGCTGTCGACAGCCGCCCGATAGGTGGCGGGTTCGACCTGGTACAGTACCTGGCCGGCCTTCACCTCGCTGCCCTCCTTGAACAGGCGTTCCTTGACGATGCCGGTCACCTGCGGCCGCAGCTCGGCGATCAGGTAGGGCGAGGTGCGTCCGGGGAGTTCGGTCGCCACCGGCACCGACTCGGCCTTCACCGTCAGCACGGTGACCGCCGGCGCCCCCGGACCGGGCGGCTGGTCCTTCCCGCCGCAGGCAGTAACAAGGAGAGCGCCCGCCAGGGCGAGGCCCAGCGGCATGAATGGCAGGTTGCGGCGAGTCGGCATGGATGACCTTTGAAAAACGGCGCGGGCGCCCGGCCAGTCGCTGGCGGGCGCCCCAAGAAAATATATTTTATAGAGGACGCACTCAACTATATTTATTGAGCGCCACTATAGAATGAACGCTCATTCTATTATTAGAATTCATGGCGGCGCAAGATTTTCGTTTTTCATCCGATCATCGTGCCCCCCCACCGGAGAAACCCACATGCCAGCGGCCCCCGACCAGCCATCCGACGGCTCGCGTGCTGAAGCGCGCCGCATCCAGATTCGTACCGCCTCAGAGGACTGCTTCCGTCGGCACGGCTTCCACGGCACCAGCGTCGCGCAGATTTCGAAAGCTTCGGGCATGAGCTCGGGCCATATCTACCACTACTACGAAAACAAGGAAGCGATCATCGCCGACATCGTCGCACAGGATCTGGATCGCCTGCTGACGCTGACCGCCGAATTGCGCGCGGCAAGTGACGTCAAGTCGGCGATGATCGAGAGCGCCGTCGAGGGGGTGGAAGGCAACCTCGACCCGAGCACGGCGGGGCTGCAACTGGAAATCGTCGCCGAAGCCGCGCGCAATCCCCGCGTCGCCGACATCGTGCGCACCGCCGACCGACAATGCCGCGCCAGTCTCGCCGCAACCATCCGCACCCTGCGCCAGGCCACCGGCCATCAGGACAGCGAGGCCGCCCTCGCCGGCATGGTGGAAACGCTCGCCGCGATGTTCGAGGGCCTGCAGATCCGCGCCATTCGCAACCCGGACCTCGACCGCGGCGCGGTGGTCCAGACCTTCCGCCGCATGATCCACGACCTGCTCTCGCGGACGCCCTAGCGACATCGCCCACCAGCCAGCCCGCAGCCGCCCGTAACGCGCAGGCAGACCGGGGGAAATATCTGCTGCAAAGAAGCTTGGCCTGGGCAGCAATAAGTTGAAAGTGAGCCAGAATTTGGTATACGACAACGTAACCGCATCCAAGGAAAAATAACGATGACCTCGCAGCAAAAGAGATGGATAATCCAAACGGTGGCCGTGCTGGTCGCCGGAGCGGTGGCATTTTTCGTCTGGCGGCACTATGGGCTCAGGGACAGCGAAACCGGGCTGGTCAGCGGCAACGGCCGCATCGAGGCGGTCGAGATCGACGTCGCCGCGAAAACGCCCGGTCGCCTCAAGGATGTTCGCGTGCGCGAAGGCGAATTCGTCACCGCCGGACAGGCAGTGGCGCAAATGGATACCGACGTTCTAGAAGCCCAGCGCAGGCAGGCCGAGGCGCAACTGCAGCAGGCGATCAGCGCGGTGGCCACCGCAAACAGCCAGATTGCGCAGCGCCGCAGCGACCGCGCCGCGGCCCAGGCGGTGGTGGCGCAGCGCGAGGTGGAACTCAAGGCCGCCAGTTCGCATCTGGCGCGTTCGACGGCGCTCGCCGACAAGGGCTTTCTCTCGCCCCAGGCGGTAGAGGACGAGCGGGCACGGGTCGAAAGCGCCCGCGCCGCCCTTGCTGCGGCGCGGGCACAGGTCGCCGCCATGGAGTCGGCGATCGCCAGCGCCCGTTCCGAGGTGGCGGGCGCCCAGTCTTCCGCCGCCGCCGCGCAGGCCAGCATCGAGCGCATCCAGGCCGACATCGACGACACGGCACTGAAGGCGCCGCGCGACGGCCGGGTGCAGTACATCGTCGCCCGGCCGGGGGAAGTGGTCGGCGCCGGCGGGCGGGTGCTGAACCTGGTCGACCTCGCCGACGTCTACATGACCTTCTTCCTGCCCACCGCCGTGGCCGGCAAGCTGGCCCTGGGCCAGGAGGTCCGGCTGGTGCTGGACGCGGCGCCGCAATACGTCATCCCGGCGCGGGTGTCCTTCGTCGCCGATGTGGCCCAATTCACGCCCAAGACCGTGGAAACCGCGGTCGAGCGGGAAAAGCTGATGTTCCGGGTCAAGGCCAGGATCGACCCCGACCTGCTCAAAAAACACATCCTCCAGGTCAAGACCGGCCTGCCGGGCATGGCCTACGTGCGCCTTGACCGCGCCATGCCCTGGCCCGAACGCCTGGCCCTGAAACTGCCGCAATGACTGCGACCGAGCCCGTCGCCCGCCTGCACGGCGTCGGCCTGCGCTACGGCAAGACGCAGGCCCTGGAGGACATAGCCCTCGACCTGCCGGCTGGCCGCATGGTCGGCCTGATCGGCCCGGACGGGGTCGGCAAGTCCAGCCTGTTCGCCCTGGTGGCCGGGGCACGGGCCATCCAGTCCGGAAGCATCGAGGTGCTGGGCGGCGACATGGCCGACGCCCGCCACCGGCGCGCGGTCTGTCCGCGCGTTGCCTACATGCCCCAGGGCCTGGGCAAGAACCTGTATCCGACCCTGTCGGTGTTCGAGAACGTAGACTTCTTCGCCCGCCTGTTCGGCCAGGACCGGGCCGAGCGGGAACAGCGCATCGCCGACCTGCTCCGGGCCACCGGCCTGGTGCCGTTCGCCGACCGTCCGGCCGGCAAGCTGTCCGGCGGCATGAAGCAGAAGCTGGGCCTGTGCTGCGCCCTGATCCACGACCCCGACCTGCTCATCCTGGACGAGCCCACCACCGGCGTAGATCCTCTGTCGCGGCGCCAGTTCTGGGAGCTCATCGACCGTATCCGCGCCCGCCGGAAGGGCATGAGCGTGCTGGTGGCCACCGCCTACATGGAGGAGGCGGCGCGTTTCGACTGGCTGGTGGCGATGAACGACGGCCGCGTCCTGGCCACCGGGGCGCCGGCCGAACTGCTGGCCAAGACGCAAACCGACACCCTGGAAGCGGCCTTCATCGCGCTGCTGCCCGAGGAACAACGGGCCGGCTACAGCCCCGTTGTCATCCAGCCGCGCGAGCCGGACGGCGACGGCCCGGCGGCCATCGAGGCGCGCGGCCTGACCATGCGTTTCGGTGACTTCGTGGCGGTGGACGACGTCAGCTTCCGTATCGGCCGGGGCGAGATCTTCGGCTTCCTGGGCTCCAACGGCTGCGGCAAGACCACCACCATGAAGATGCTGACCGGCCTGCTTGAAGCCAGCGCCGGCGAGGCCTGGCTGTTCGGGAAATCGGTGGACGCCAGGGACATCGAGACCCGGCGCCGGGTGGGTTACATGTCGCAGTCGTTTTCGCTCTACACCGAGCTGACGGTGCGGCAGAACCTCGCCCTGCACGCGCGGCTGTTCGAGGTGCCGGACGGGGAGATTGCGGGGCGCGTCGAGGAAATGGCGACACGCTTCGGCCTGCGCGAGGCGCTGGATACGCTGCCGAACGCGCTGCCGCTGGGGGTGCGCCAGCGGCTGTCGCTCGCCGTGGCGATGATCCACCGGCCCGAGATGCTGATTCTGGATGAGCCCACCTCGGGCGTGGATCCGGTGGCGCGGGACAACTTTTGGGCCTCGCTCGGGGAACTGTCCCGCCGCGACGGGGTGACAATTTTCATCTCCACCCACTTCATGAACGAGGCCGAGCGCTGCGACCGCATTTCGCTGATGCACGCCGGGCGGGTGCTGGCGGTGGGCGCACCCGCCGAACTCACCCGCAAGCGCGGCGTGGCGACGCTGGAAGAAGCGTTCATCGCCTATCTGAAAGACGCCGCGACCGAAGCGGATGCTGAGCAAGGCGACGACCCAAAGGTCGCCGTGGCCAGCCCGGTCGCGCCGGGCGGCGGTGGACCGGGCGGCTGGCGCCGGTTCTTCGATCTCCGGCGCATGGCGAGCTATGGCCGGCGCGAGACCCTGGAGCTGATGCGTGATCCGATCCGGCTGACGCTAGCGCTGCTGGGCAATGCCATCCTGATGCTGGTGATGGGCTACGGCATCACCATGGATGTGGAAGACCTGACGTTCGCGGTGCTGGACCGGGACCAGACCAGCACCAGCCGCGACTATGCGCTCCAAATCGCCGGCTCGCGCTATTTCAGGGAGCAGCCGCCCATCAGCGGCTACGCGGATCTGGACCAGCGCATGCGCGCGGGCCGGCTGGGGCTGGCCATCGAGATCCCCCCGGGCTTTGCCCGCGATATCGCCCACGGCCGGCCGGTCGAGGTCGGCGCCTGGATCGATGGCGCCATGCCGACCCGGGCGGAAACCATCCGCGCCTATGTGCAGGGCATGCATGCCCACTGGCTGGCGACCAAGGCGCGGGAGGCCGGGCAGGGCGCGGCGCTGGCTGGGCTGGCGACCATCGAGACCCGCTTTCGCTACAACCCCGACGTCAAGAGCCTGGTCGCGATGGTGCCGGCGGTGATTCCGCTGCTGCTGATGCTGATCCCGGCCATGCTGGCGGCCCTGAGCGTGGTGCGCGAGAAGGAGCTGGGCTCGATCATCAATTTCTATGTCACGCCCACCACGTCCCTGGAGTTCCTGCTCGGCAAGCAGGCGCCTTACGTGCTGCTCTCCATGGTCAGTTTCCTGCTGCTGGTGCTGATGGCGGTGACGCTGTTTGGCGTGCCTTTCACGGGCAGCGTGGCAGCGCTGGTCGCTGGCGCGCTGCTGTATGTGAGCGCGGCGACCGCCATGGGGCTGTTGATCTCCACCTTCATGCGCAGCCAGATCGCGGCGCTGTTCGCCACTGCCGTGCTCACCCTTCTGCCGGCAAGCGAATACTCCGGAATAATCGATCCGGTCTCCTCGCTGGAAGGGATGGGCAAGGTGATCGGCCAGATCTACCCCACCACGCATTTCCTGACGATCTCCCGTGGCACCTTCTCCAAGGGCTTGGGCTTCGCCGATCTGACGGGCGCGTTCGTGCCGCTGCTGCTCGCGGCGCCCGTGCTGATCGGCCTGTCGGCGCTGCTGCTCAAGAAACAGGAGACCTGAACCGTGCGTGCCGACCACGTCCTGCATCTTGGAATCAAGGAGTTCTACAGCCTGTGGCGCGACCCGATCATGCTGGTGCTGATCATCTATGTATTTACTTTTTCCGTGTATACCCGGGCCACGGCCATGCCCGAGACCCTCAACAAGGCGCCCATCGCAATCGTCGATGAGGACCGCTCGCCGCTCTCCGAGCGGATTGCCGGCGCCTTCTATCCGCCCTATTTTCTGCCGCCGAAGTTCATCGACCAGGCGGAGATGGACGCGCGCATGGATGCGGGGCTGGACACCTTCGCCCTCGACATTCCGCCCGAATTCCAGCGCGACGTGCTGGCCGGGCGGGCGCCGGCCATCCAGCTCAATGTCGACGCCACGCGCATGAGCCAGGCCTTCACCGGCAGCGGCTATGTGCAGAACATCGTCAATGACGAGGTGAGCGCCTTCGTTCAACGCTACCGCGAAGTTCCCGCGTTGCCGGTGACGCTGGCGCTGCGGGCGCGTTTCAATCCCGAGCTCAACATGTCCTGGTTTGCGGCGATCATGTCGATCATCAGCGAGGTGACGATGCTCTCCATCGTGCTCGCCGGCGCGGCGCTGATCCGCGAACGCGAGCACGGCACCGTGGAGCACCTGCTGGTGATGCCGGTGACGCCGCTGGAGATCATGCTGAGCAAGGTCTGGTCGATGGGGCTGGTGGTGCTGGTGGCGGCGACCGCCTCGCTGCTGTTCGTGGTGGGGGGCGTGCTGGCCGTGCCGCTGCAGGGTTCGATCGCCCTGTTCGTGGCCGGCACCACACTGCACCTGTTCGCCACCACCTCCATGGGCATCTTCCTGGGCACCCTGGCCCGCTCCATGCCGCAGTTCGGCTTGCTGCTGATGCTGGTGCTGATGCCGCTGCAGATGCTCTCCGGCGGCGTCACGCCGCGCGAGAGCATGCCGGAGGCCGTTCAGTTGTTGATGCTGGGCGCGCCCAATACCCACTTTGTCATGCTTGCCCAGGCCATTCTCTACCGGGGTGCGGGATTGGATGTGGTGTGGCCACAGTTTCTCAGCCTGGTCGCGATCGGCGCGGTGCTGTTCGCCCTGGCCCTGGCGCGTTTCCGTAAAACCCTGGCAACCATGGCATGAACAAAGCGACCGGATCGACGCTGTTGCTTCTTGCAATCGGGACCACCTGCCCGCTCACGGCCTCCGCGATTGAAACAGGGAAACAAGGGACGTTGAGCTTCGTCCTGGAAAATGACTTTTTCTATGGCAATGACCGGCACTATACGAACGGTGTGAGGGTGGTCTGGGTACCCGGACCGGATGCCTCCACACCCGAATGGGCCATCAAACTGGCCCGCCTCGTGCCGTGGTTCCCCGAGCAGGGCGAGATTCGCCATGGCTATGCCTTCGGTCAGAGCATGTTCACGCCGAACGATATCGAGATCGCAGTTCCGCCCATGGACGAACGCCCCTACGCCGGCTGGTTGTATGGTTCAATAGGCCTGGGCGTGGAATCGGAAAAACAACTCGATCTGTTCTGGATCACTTTAGGCGTGGTCGGCCCGGCCTCCATGGCCGAGCACAGCCAGAAACTCATCCATAAGGTCGTAGATGCCGACAAACCTCAGGGCTGGGATACCCAACTGGAAAACGAGCCCGGCCTCGTTGTAGGCTACCAGCGCAACTGGCGCGGGCTCGCCACCACGACCGCCCTGGGAAACACGATGGATTTCACGCCGCACATCGGCGCCATGCTTGGCAACGTCTTCACCTACGCCAATCTGGGCCTCACCGTGCGCTACGGCCAGCGGCTACCCGCCGACTACGGGCCGCCACGCATCCAGCCAGGCGTGCCGGGCTCGTCGGATTTCTCGCCGGCCTCCGATTTCGGCTGGTACCTGTTCGCCGGCGTCGAGGGGCGCGCGGTCGCGCACAACATCTTCCTCGACGGCAACACCTTCCGTGACAGCCGCAGCGTGGACAAGGAACCCCTGATCGGCGACCTGCAGTTTGGGTTGGTCCTGGATTGGCCTGCCGCACGCCTCAGCTACACCTATGTCCTGCGTAGCGATGAGTTCAAGACCCAAAAGAACAAAGACGATTTTGGCGCTTTCAGCGTGTCGATCAAGTTTTAATGAATCCGACGCAGGCGGCTGAATGGGCACAAAAACCGTAAGGATTACAAGGCAGTGGATGCGGCTAGAATGTCGCCTTTTGCGCAGGAGTCCCCCATGTCCGAACCCGTTGTGTATGACCGCAATCCCGCCGAGCTCGAACTCGAGGCCGGTGAATATTTTTGGTGTACCTGTGGTCGCTCGATGACGCAGCCGTTTTGCGACGGCTCGCACGAAGGCACCGACATGGAACCGCTGTCGTTCGTCATCGCGGAAAAGACCACGGTATGGCTGTGCAACTGCAAGCACACCCTGGACAAGCCGTTCTGCGACGGTTCGCACAACAACCTGCCCGACGATATTTTCTGAACCCGCGATGACCGCCACGCCGGAGGCGGTGCTCGATTTCTGGTTCGGCGCGCCGGGGGCGGCGACGGAGATCACCGCGCGGCAGCGCCCGCTGTGGTTCGCCAAGTCCGCTGCCAACGATCAAATCGTGGCAGCGCGCTTTGCCGAAACGCTCGTTGCGGCGGGCAAGGGCGAGCTCGACAACTGGGCCGCCAGCCCGCGCGGACGGCTTGCACTGATCGTGGTGCTGGATCAGTTTCCGCACCACGTCCATCGCGGCCACGGCCAGTCGTTCGCCTACGATGCGCGATCGCTGACGCTCGCGCTGGACATGATCGAGCGCGGCGAGGATGCGCGCGTCACCCCGATCGAACGGGTGTTTGTCTACCTGCCGCTGGAACACGCCGAATCGATCGAGATGCAGGACCGCTCCGTCGCGCTGTACGAGAAGCTGGCACACGAAGCCGCTGCCGCCGAACGCGGCCTGTTCGACGGTTTCCTCGATTACGCCCGCAAGCATCGCGACGTCGTGGCCCGCTTCGGCCGCTTTCCGCACCGCAATGAATTGCTCGGGCGCCCGAGCACCCCAGAGGAAATCGAATTCCTCAAGCAGCCCGGCTCGCGCTTCTAGCCGTTATTTATGCCCTCCGGGTAAAATGGCGGGCTCTTGTGCCCCTTGGGTATTCGCCCGGCTTTTTCCATGTCCCGCCAGATCCTTGTCACCTCCGCCCTGCCCTACGCCAACGGCAGCATCCACCTCGGCCATCTGGTCGAATACATCCAGACCGACATCTGGGTGCGTTTCCAGAAGATGCGCGGCCACGACTGCCGCTACCTGTGCGCCGACGACACCCACGGCACCGCGATCATGCTGCGTGCCGAAAAGGAGGGCATCACGCCGGAGACGCTGATCGGCCGGGTGTGGGACGAGCACACGCGCGACTTCGCCGGCTTCAATATCGGCTTCGACCATTACTACTCGACGCATTCGCTTGAAAACCGCGAGCTGGCCTCCAAAATCTACCTGCGCCTGCGGGAAGCCGGCCTGATCGAGGTCAGGACCATCGCCCAGCTGTACGACCCGGTGAAGAACCTGTTCCTGCCGGACCGCTTCATCAAGGGCGAATGCCCCAAGTGCGGCGCGCTGGATCAGTACGGCGACAACTGCGAAGTGTGCGGCGCGACCTACAGCCCGACCGAACTGAAGAACCCGGTGTCGGCGGTGTCGGGCGCGACGCCGGTGCACAAGGATTCCGAGCACTACTTCTTCAAGCTCGGCGCATGCGAGGCCTTCCTGCGCGAGTGGACCAAGTCGGGCGCGCTGCAGGACGAGGCCGCCAACAAGATGCAGGAGTGGTTCGCCTCGGGTCTGAACAACTGGGACATCAGCCGCGACGCGCCCTACTTCGGCTTCGAGATTCCCGAGGCGCCGGGCAAGTATTTCTACGTGTGGCTGGACGCGCCCGTGGGCTACATGGCGAGCTTCGCCAAATACGCGGCGGACAACGGGCTCGACTTCGACGCCTGGTGGGGCGCGGAATCGAAAACCGAACTGGTGCACTTCATCGGCAAGGACATCCTGTATTTCCACGCGCTGTTCTGGCCGGCGATGCTCAAGTTCTCCGGCCACCGCCTGCCGACCGCGGTGTACGCGCACGGCTTTCTGACCGTGAACGGGCAGAAGATGTCGAAGTCGCGCGGCACCTTCATCACCGCCGACAGCTACCTCGCGCAGAAGTTGAATCCCGAGTGGCTGCGCTACTACTACGCGGCCAAGCTCAACGGCTCGATGGAGGACATCGATCTGAACCTCGACGACTTCGTCGCGCGGGTGAACTCCGACCTGGTCGGCAAGTTCATCAACATCGCCAGCCGCACCGCCGGCTTCATCCACAAGAACTTCGACGGCAAGCTCGCCGACGGCGTCGCCAACCTCGAACTGATCGGCGACTTCCAGGCCGCAGCAAACACCATCGCCGCGCATTACGAGGCGCGCGACTATGCAAAAGCTTTGCGCGAGATCATGGCGCTGGCCGACCGCGCCAACCAGTACGTCGCCGATGAAAAACCCTGGGAACTGGCGAAGAAGCCCGAAGCGGTCTATCGACTGCATGAAGTCTGCACGGTCGCGCTGAACTGCTTCCGCCTGCTGACCCTGTACCTGAAGCCGGTGCTGCCGAAACTCGCCGGCGAGGTCGAAGCCTTCCTCAACATTCCGCCGCTGGCCTGGGAAGATGCCCAAAGCCTGTTCATCCGCCACCGCATCAACGCATACAACCACCTGATGACCCGTATCGACCCCAAGTCCATCGAAGCCATGGTAGACGCCAACAAGCAGAACCTCGAACCGACCCCGGCCCCCGCGCCGGTGCGCCATGCCGAAGCGCAGGTACACGCCGCGCAGCCGGCGACCGTCCCTGTTGCCGACACGATCAGCATCGACGACTTCGCCAAGATCGACCTGCGCATCGCCCGCATCGCCAACGCGGAGCACGTCGAAGGCGCCGACAAGCTGCTGCGGCTCACGCTCGACGTCGGCGAACTCGGCACGCGTCAGGTGTTCGCCGGCATCAAGTCGGCCTATGCGCCGGAAGCGCTGGTGGGCCGGCTCACCGTGGTGGTCGCCAACCTCGCCCCGCGCAAGATGAAGTTCGGCATGAGCGAGGGCATGGTGCTGGCAGCCTCGGGCGAAGCGCCCGGCCTCTTCATCCTGTCGCCCGACAGCGGTGCGCAGCCGGGCATGAAGGTGAAGTGATACTGAAATGATACTGGCATGAAGACGCAGCACCTGCTGATTCAGGGCCGCGTGCAGGGCGTCTGGTTTCGCGAATCGATGCGGCGCGAGGCCGAGCGGCTGGGGGTGACGGGCTGGGTGCGCAACACGCCCGACGGCGCGGTGGAAGCCGTGGTCCAGGGTCAGGACGAAGCGGTCGACGCCCTCATTGCATGGGCGCACGCCGGCCCACCCACGGCGCGGGTGGAGCGTATCATCCTGACCGACGCGCAGGGCCAGTTCAGCGGATTCGAGAAGCGGATCGACTAGCAGCCTGTCGGACTTGAAGAATCGAAGCGAAAATTTGGCTGGGCGAGGACAGATTTTGACGATTTTGCAGGGCAATAATCGTTCTATTGCTCAAAAAAGCGGCGAAATATGGACCGGCCAGGCAAATTTGCAGCCGATTTCCTTCAAGTCCGACAGGCTGCTAGGTCCACTCACTCGCAGCAATGCCGGGCAAAAAAATGCCCGGCTCGAGAGCCGGGCGGAATATCCACCAAAGGAGGTGGATTGGAGGAGACAACACGAAGTACCGTTGCGGCGACTTCAGCGTTATTAGAATAATCTAATATTCTTTGATGCCTGTCAACACTTTGTTACACAAAAGCGGTGAACCGGTACTTTAATATCATCCGGAATCCGCCCCCTCAATAAATCACCTGCACCGCCTCGGGCTTGAGCCAGTCGCCCAGCGACTCGAGCAGACGGTCGTCCAGCCGCACCTGCCAGTCCTCGCCGAGCCGCACGCGACAGCTCGCCTCGTGGGTGTGGTAATCCACCCAGACCGGGCAACCACCCTCCTGCGCCTTGTAGGGCGCGAGCAGTTCGGCCAGCTTGCGGCCACTGTTGGACTGGGCGTGGCACTGGCCGTTGCAGGCCAGCCGCAGGCCCCGGGCGAAGCGGGTGCGCGCGCCGGCCAGATCGTAGATCTTTTCCGCGGTGACCCGCAGGCCGCCCGAATAATCGTCGCGATTGACCTTGCCTTCGATGACCAGCAGGGTGTCGTCCTTCAGCAGATGGCGGTTCTGCTCGTAGAGCTCGTTGAAGATCACCACCTCGACCTGCGCGGTCGCGTCGTCGAGCAGCAGGATCATCATCTTGCCGCGCCGCGTCATCTGGGTGCGCAGCGAGACGACGATGCCGGCCAGCATCTGGGGCTCGCGGGCAGGCTCCAGCCGGTCGAGCTGCCTTTTGGCGAAGCCGGACACCTCGGCCAGATACGAGGTGAAGGGATGGCCGCTGAAGAAGTAGCCGAGCGCGGATTTTTCCTGCAGCAGCTTTTCCTGTTCGGGCCACTCGGACACATCGATCAGGTCTTCGCCGCCGTCGAGCAGTTCGCCGAACAGGCCGACCTGGCCGCCGCTCCGTGCCGCGCGGTCGGCGGTTTCCAGCGCCGCGCCGACCGAGGCCAGCAGGCTGGCGCGGTGTGGGTTGATGAGGTCGAACGCGCCCGCCTTCACCAGCGCTTCGAGCACGCGGCGGTTGAGATAGCGCTTGTCGACCCGTCGCGCCAGGTCGAACAGGCCATGATACGGTCCGTTGGCTTCACGTTCGGCGACGATCGCGCCGATCGCCGCCTCGCCGCTGCCCTTGATCGCGCCGAGGCCGTAGCGGATTTCGGTCCTGCTGACCGGGTCAAAGCGGTAGCCGGATGAATTGATGTCGGGCGGCAGCATCGTCAGCCCGTTGGCGCGACAATCCTCGTAGAACACCCGCACCTTGTCGGTGTCGGACATTTCCGACGACATGGTCGCCGCCATGAACTCGGCCGGGTAATAGGCCTTGAGCCAGGCGGTGTGGTACGCGATCAGCGCGTAGGCCGCCGAGTGCGACTTGTTGAAGCCGTACTCGGCGAATTTCTCCATCAGGTCGAACAGGCGCTCGGCGACCTTGGTATCGACCCCGCGCTTGGCTGCGCCCTCGAGGAAAATCGAGCGCTGCACCGCCATTTCCTCGGGCTTCTTCTTGCCCATGGCGCGCCGCAGCATGTCTGCGGCACCGAGGCTGTAGCCCGCCAGGATCTGCGCCACCAGCATCACCTGTTCCTGGTAGACGATGATGCCGTAGGTCGACTTGAGCACCGGCTCGAGGTCGACATGGAAATACTCGGGCTTCTGCTTGCCCTGCTTGCGCGCGATGAAGTCGTCGACCATGCCGGAACCGAGCGGCCCCGGGCGGTTCAACGCCATCAGCGCGATGATGTCCTCGAAGCAGTCGCCCTTCAGCTTCTTTTCCAGATCCTTGGCCGAGCGCGATTCGGACTGGAAGACCGCGGTCGTGTTGCCGTCGGCAAACAGCCGGTACACCGCAGGATCGTCGAGCGGCAGGTCCTCCAGCCGGAAATCCCGGCGGTCCTCGTGGCGCTGCACGAAGCGCACCGCCTCGGCCAAGATGGTCAGCGTGCGCAGGCCGAGGAAGTCGAACTTGACCAGGCCGATCGCCTCGACGTCGTCCTTGTCGAACTGCGACACCATCGATTCCGAGCCTTCGGCGCGGTACAGAGGGCAGAAATCGGTGAGCTTGCCCGGCGCGATCAGCACGCCGCCCGCGTGCATGCCGACGTTGCGGGTGATGCCCTCAAGCTTCTCGGCGAGCGGCAGTAGTTCGGCGAGTTCTTCCTCGCCGCGTGCGCGCTCGTCGATTTGCGGTTCCTTCGCGCGCGCCTCGGCGAGGCTGATGCCCAGTTCGTTGGGCACCAGCTTGACGAACTTGTCGACGAACAGATACGGCAGGTCGAGCACGCGGCCGACGTCGCGCAGCACCGCCTTGGCCGCCATGGTGCCGAAGGTCGCGATCTGCGACACCGCGGCGTGGCCGTACTTCTCCTTCACGTACTGGATCACGCGCTCGCGTCCGTCCTGGCAGAAGTCGACGTCGAAGTCGGGCATCGACACCCGCTCGGGGTTCAGGAAGCGCTCGAACAGCAGGTCGTAGGCAAGCGGATCGAGGTCGGTGATGGACAGGCTGTACGCCACCAGCGAACCGGCGCCGGAGCCGCGCCCCGGCCCCACCGGCACGCCGTTGTGCTTGGCCCAGTTGATGAAGTCGGACACGATCAGGAAGTAGCCGGGAAAGCCCATCTGGATGATGGTGCCGAGCTCGAACTCCAGCCGCTCGGTGTATTCGGGCAGCTTGGCGGCGCGGACTTCCGGGTCGGGATAGAGGTGGCCCATGCGCGTGTGCAGGCCCTCGAAGGAACGCTGCCGCATGTAGTCATCTAGACTCATGCCGTCCGGGGTGGGGAAATCGGGCAGGCGGCTCTTGCCGAGTTCCAGCGTGAGGTTGCAGCGCTTGGCGATTTCGACGCTGTTGGCGAGCGCCTCGGGCAGGTCGGCGAACAGCTCCGCCATCTCGTCCGGCGTCTTGAAATACTGCTCGGCGGTGAACGGGCGCGGTCGGCGCGGGTCGCCCAGCATCATGCCTTCGGCGATGCAGACGCGCGCCTCGTGCGCCTTGAAGTCGTCCGGCGCCACGAACTGGATCGGATGGGTGGCCACCGCCGGCAGGTTCAGCGCCGCGCCGAGGTCGAGCAGGCCGTCGATCAGGCGTTCGGCATGCGGCTGGCCGAAGCGCTGCAGTTCCAGGTAATAGCGCCCGGGAAACAGCGCGGCCCAAGCCTCGGCCGCGGCGCGCGCAGCATCCGGCTTGTCGTCGAGCAGCGCCTGCGCGACGTTGCCGACGTCGCCGCCCGACAGCGCCAAGAGGCCGTCGGTGCCGTCACGCAGCCAGGCAGGATCGATCTCGGCGTGGCCGCGATGGAGGTTTTCGAGGTAGGCGCGGGTGAGCAGTTCACACAGGCGGCGATAGCCCTCGCGATGCTGCACCAGCAGCAGCAGGCGCGAGGGGCAATTGCGGTCGGCGGCGTTGGTCACCCACACGTCGCAGCCGAAGATCGGCTTGATGCCCGCGCCGCGCGCGGCGCGGTAGAACTTCACCCAGCCGAAGGTATTGGACAGGTCGGAGACCCCGAGTGCCGGCATGGCCATTTCGCGCGCGCGTCCGACTGCCTCGCCCACCCGCACCAAGCCATCGGAGACGGAATATTCGGTGTGCAGGCGTAGGTGGACGAATTGCGGATCGGTCATGGCTAGAAAGCGGGAAAGCAGGGGGCTATTTTAACGCCGGGGACTGACGGCCAAAAACCTGAAGGACAAAAACAAAAAGGCAGCCGAAGCTGCCTTTAGTTCGATTCACGCACAGCGCTTCACCCGCAAGCGCCCTAAAGGGCATAAAGGGCAGGCCGTGGTTGTCCCCGCAAGGAGGAGGCCATGACTGTAAAGCTGCTAAAGCAGCAACATTTCATGCACTAAAGCCGATAAATCGGCAACAACCACGCTCAGTTGGCGCGGCGCTTGAATTCGTTGGTGCGGGTATCGATCTCGATCATGTCGCCGATGTCGACGAACGCGGCCACCGGCAGCTCGAACCCGGTGGGCTTGATGCGCGCCGGTTTCATCACCTTGCCCGAGGTGTCGCCGCGCACGGCCGGCTCGGTGTATTCGACTTCGCGCACCACGGTGGTGGGCATCTCGACCGAGATCGCCTTGCCGTCGTAGAACACCACTTCGACCGGCATGCCGTCGTCAAGGTAGTTCAGCGCGTCGCCGAGGTTGTCGGCTTCGATTTCATACTGGTTGTAGTCGCTGTCCATGAACACGTACAGCGGATCGGCGAAGTAGGAATAGGTGCATTCCTTGCGCTCGAGGTTGACGGATTCGAACTTGTCGTCGGCGCGATAGACGCTTTCGGTGCCGGAACCGGTGAGCAGGTTCTTCAGCTTCATTTTGACGACGGAGGAATTGCGGCCCGATTTCGAAAATTCGGCCTTCAACACGACCATCGGGTCCTTGCCGACCATCACGACGTTGCCGGCGCGGAGTTCCTGTGCGGTTTTCATGGGTGTGTCCTGCTGCGAGAGCGCGTAAGGGATTAAGAAAGCCCGTTATTTTAACTTATTTTCAACGAAATCAACCAGCTTGTCGGTGAGCCGCCCGGCACGCCCGAGGCGGTCGCACCAGCCCGCCGCATGCGCCTCGATGGCGGCCTGTTGCGCCCGCCACGCCGTCCAGGACGCCGCCACGTCATCCGCTTCCGGCATCCCGTTCCAGTGCCGCCACATACCGACCACCGCGCGTGCCGCGGCGGCGTCCAGCCCTTCCGTGTAGTGCATCAGCAGCGCGTGGGTCTTGTCCCAGTGCACCGCGTCGGCCTGCGGGTAGGCCTGCCACACCAGCGGGCGCGCCGCCCACTGCGCACGCACGCAGGAATCCTCGCCGCGAACGAAATTGAGGTCGCACGCCCACAGCAGATGGTCGTACGCGTCCTGGTCCAGAAACGGCAGGATGTGCAGCTTGAGGGCGCCGCGCCGATGCGACGCGCCGGCCTGCACGTCGGCGACCGCCAGCCACGCCGCCAGCTGCGGGATGCTCCGGCCTTCGGGCACGAGACAGGTGACCGGGCGCGGGTCGGCCGCCCAGGCATCGAGCAAGGCCGGCAGCGCCGGGTTTTCGTAGGCGAACAGCGACACCCGCAATTCCCCCGGATGCGGCGCGGCCAGGCCGATCCGGCGCCAGAACCCAGGCATCCCGCCGGCCACGAACGCCGCGCGCCGCGCGGCCAGGCCGGCCTCGGCCAGCAGCCCGCCGGTGGCCGGCGTGTAGCCGGGAAAGAAGAAATATTTGGTCAGCGGCAGATGCGGATGTGGCGACGGCAGGCCATGGTGTTCGGCCACCCAGGGCTCGGCGCTGAGGTATTCGAGATTGATCCACACCGGGGGCGGCGAAGCTTCGCTCATCGCAGCCAGGTAGGTTTCCGGCAAGGCGCAGCCGAAGGCCTCGATCACCACCTGCGCCGGCGCGACTCCCGCAAACGGTGTACGCCAGGCACATACCGTCACCCCCTCGCAGGTCTGCTCGGCGGCCGCGGCGTCGACCGCCGGCCAGATGCGCTGGAAGGTGTCCAGGTCGTCCACCCACAGCCGCACGGCCAGGCCATGCTCGGCGGCCAGCCCGCGCGCCAGCCGCCAGGCGATGCCGATGTCGCCATAGTTGTCGACGACGTTGCAGAAGATGTCCCACGTGGTGCGCATGCCGCGCATCCTACCGCATCGATCGGGCTGGCGGCGTCTGCCGGATGGTTGCGCCGAGACCCTTGTTTTTTCACGACTTCCGCTTGAAAAAACGCATTCCGGGTAGTAAAAAGAAAGCAGTTTGGTTTCAAGAACCATCAAGGTTTGGCATTACCGCAGGGGCATCATCGGGTAGCGCGCTTGAATTCAGACCGACGGCCAAAACAATCCCGCCGTCCTGTCATCCGCCAGCGTTTACACCCTACGGGTGCAATAGTGCTTATCGCGGTCTTGTCTTGCATTACGCCAAAGGAGGAAGTTTGAATGGCAACAGGTACAGTCAAATGGTTCAGCGACGCCAAGGGGTTCGGCTTTATCACTCCCGATGACGGCGGCGAGGATGTGTTCGCTCATTTTTCCGCCATCCAGTCCAGCGGCTTCAAGACCTTGGTAGAAGGCCAGAAAGTCTCTTTCGAAGTCACCCAGGGTCCCAAGGGCAAGCAGGCGTCCAACATCCAGCCGGTGGAATGAGCGGTTGTTCCGGCAGTAAAAAAAACCCCGTCTTGGCGGGGTTTTTTTTGCCGGCGCAAGCCTTACATCTTCGCGACCATCGCCTCGCCAAATGCCGAGCACTTGACCTCGGTTGCGCCCTCCATCAGCCGCGCAAAGTCGTAGGTCACGCGCTTGGCGGCGATGGCTTTTTCCATGCTGGCCAGGATGAGGTCGGCGGCCTCGGTCCAGCCCAGGTGGCGCAGCATCATCTCGGCCGACAGGATCAGCGAGCCCGGGTTGACGTAGTCCTTGCCGGCGTACTTGGGCGCGGTGCCGTGGGTGGCCTCGAACATCGCCACGGTGTCGGACAGGTTGGCGCCCGGCGCGATGCCGATGCCGCCGACTTCGGCCGCGAGCGCGTCAGAGATGTAGTCGCCGTTCAGATTCAGCGTGGCGATGACGTCGTACTCTTCCGGGCGCAGCAGGATCTGCTGCAGGAAGGCGTCGGCGATGACGTCCTTGATGACGATCCCGTTCGGCAATTCCATCCACGGGCCTTCGCCGATCAGCTTGGCGCCGAATTCGCGCGCTGCGAGCTCATAGCCCCACTTCTTGAAGCCACCTTCGGTGAACTTCATGATGTTGCCCTTGTGCACCAGGGTCACCGAACGGCGCTTGTTGTCGATGGCGTACTGGATCGCCCTGCGGATCAGGCGCTCGGAGCCTTCGACCGACACCGGCTTGATGCCGATGGCCGAACTGGCCGGGAAGCGGATCTTGTTGACGCCCATTTCCTGCTGCAGGAAGGCGATGACTTTCTGCGCCGCTTCGGAACTGGCTTCCCACTCGATGCCGGCGTAGATGTCCTCGGTGTTCTCGCGGAAGATCACCATATCGACCTTTTCCGGCGCCTTCACCGGGCTCGGCACGCCGGTGAAGTAGCGCACCGGGCGCAGGCACACGTAAAGGTCGAGCATCTGGCGCAGCGCGACGTTGAGCGAGCGCATGCCGCCCGAGGTCGGCGTGGTGAGCGGGCCCTTGATCGAGATCACGTAGTCCTTCACCGCCTGCACGGTTTCCTCCGGCAGCCACTGGTCGCCGCCGTAGACCTTGACCGCTTTCTCGCCGGCGAACACTTCCATCCAGGCGATCTGCTTCTTGCCGCCGTAGGCCTTGGCCACCGCGGCGTCGACCACGCGGCGCATCGCCGGGGTGATGTCGACGCCGGTGCCGTCGCCCTCGATGAAGGGGATGATCGGCATGTCCGGCACGTTCAACGAATTGTCGGCGTTGACGGTTATTTTCTGGCCCGCGGCGGGAATCTGGATGTGCTGATAAGTCATGGGGAAGGCTCGGGTAACGTTAAAATGGGCGTCTTTTCAGAAGTTCGTCTCTAGCGTGGCGCGATTGATCCTGTTCAATAAACCCTACGGCGTGCTGAGCCAGTTCACCCCCGAGGGGCGCTGGCAGGGCCTGCGCGACCACCTCAGCGTGCCCGGCGTGTATGCGGCCGGCCGGCTGGACGCGGACAGCGAAGGCCTGCTGATTTTAACCGATGACGGAAGCCTCCAGAGCCGCATCGCCGACCCCAAACACAAGCTGCCCAAAACCTACTGGGCGCAGGTCGAGGGCGCGCCGCTTGATGCCGACCTCGAACCCCTGCGCCGCGGCGTCGACCTCGGCGACTTCGTGACCCGTCCGGCCAGCGCACACGTGATCGACGCGCCCGCCGCGCTGTGGCCGCGCGACCCGCCGGTCCGTTTTCGCGCGGCCATCCCCACGGCCTGGATCGAAATCACGATCAAGGAGGGCAAGAACCGCCAGGTGCGCCGGATGACGGCCAAGATCGGATTTCCGACGCTGCGGCTGATCCGCGCCGCCGTCGGCGAATGGACCCTGGGCGCCCTGCAGCCCGGAGAATGGAAAGAACTGCATGTCTGAGCCAAGCCCGAACACACCGTGGACCCCGCACGTGGTGGTCGCCGCCATGGTCGAACGCGACGGAAAATTCCTGCTGGTCGAGGAGCACACCGCCGAAGGCCTGCGCCTCAACCAGCCTGCCGGCCACTGGGAGCGCGACGAAACGCTGCTTGCCGCGGTGCGCCGTGAAGCGCTGGAAGAAACCGCGCACCACGTCGAGCCGCTCGCGCTGCTGGGCTGCTACAGCACGTACTACCCGCGCCGCGACATCACCTATCTGCGCTTCGCCTATGTCTGCGAGGCCACCGGCTTCGATGCCGAGCGCGCCCTGGATACCGGCATCGTGCGCGCCGTGTGGCTGACGCCCGACGAGCTCGCCGCCCATCCCACGCCATACCGCAGCCCGCTGGTGATGCGCTGCGTCGAGGATTACCTGGCCGGGCGGCGCTTTCCGCTCGATTTCGTGAGCCACGCATGAGCACACGCGTCGTCGTCGGGATGTCGGGCGGGGTCGACTCCGCCGTCGCCGCCTATCTGCTGAAACAGCAGGGCCACGACGTGCTCGGCGTTTTCATGAAGAACTGGGACGACGACGACAACACCGAGCAGTGCACCGCGCGCCAGGACTTTCTCGACGTGCTGGCGGTTGCCGACGTGCTCGGCATCGAGGTCGAGGCGGTCAACTTCGCCGCCGAATACAAGGAACGCGTGTTCAGCTATTTCCTCGCCGAATACCAGGCCGGCCGCACCCCCAATCCCGACGTGCTGTGCAACGCCGAAATCAAGTTCAAGGCCTTCCTCGACGACGCCGTCGCGCGCGGCGCCGAATATATCGCCACCGGGCATTACGTCGGCAAGGGCCAGGACGCCGCCGGCCGCGCCACGCTGTTAAAAGCGGCGGACGCCAACAAGGACCAGAGCTATTTCCTCTACCGCCTGAGCCAGGCGCAGATCCGCCCTGCCCTGTTCCCGCTCGCCCACCTACCGAAGCCGGAGGTGCGCGCGCTGGCGCAAAAAATCGGCCTGCCCAACGCCGCCAAGAAGGACAGCACCGGCATCTGTTTCATCGGCGAGCGCAACTTCCGCGAATTCCTCGAGCGCTACCTGCCGCGCAATCCCGGCGAGATGAAAACGCCCGAAGGCCGCGTGATCGGTCAGCATCAGGGACTGATGTATTACACTCTCGGCCAGCGCCAGGGCCTCGGCATTGGCGGAACAAAGGACGGCGGCGATGAGCCGTGGTTCGTCGCCGCCAAGGACATGGCGACCAACACGCTGGTCGTGGTGCAGGGACACGACCATCCGTTTCTTGAGCGTTCGACGCTTGCGGCCGGCCAACTCAACTGGATCAGCGGCACAGCGCCCGACCCAGCCAAGCCCTACACCGCAAAGACCCGCTATCGGCAGACCGACGCCCCCTGCCACATCACCCGGCTCGACGGCGACACGCTGGAACTCGCGTTCGACGCCCCGCAGTGGGCGGTCACGCCTGGGCAGTCGGTGGTTTTGTACGACGGCGACGTGTGTCTCGGCGGCGGAATCATTACCTGACGGGCGTTGTTGACCACTCCCCCCTTTGAAAAAGGGGGAAGCATGTCTATCAGCGGCTTGACCATTACAATTCCTGCTTTCCTGCTCCACATCCCATCATGTCGCACGACACCGCCCCCGCCGCCAACTTCATCCGCAACATCATCGACGAGCAGAACGCCGCCGGGAAATGGGGCGGCCGCGTGGAAACGCGCTTCCCGCCCGAGCCCAACGGCTATCTGCACCTCGGCCACGCCAAGTCGATCTTTTTGAACTTTGGCCTGGCGCGCGACTACGGCGGCGTCTGCCACCTGCGCTTCGACGACACCAACCCGGAGAAGGAAAGCCAGGAATACGTCGACGCCATCCTCGAATCGGTGCGGTGGCTGGGCTTCGACTGGGGATCGAACCTCCACTTCGCGTCGAACTATTTCGACACCATGTACGCCTGCGCCGAATACCTGATCCAGGCCGGCCATGCCTACGTCGACTCGCTGTCGGCCGACGAAGTGCGCGCGCATCGCGGCACGCTCACCGAAGCGGGCAGGGACAGCCCCTACCGCAGCCGAAGCGTTGAGGAAAACCTCGACCTCTTCCGCAAGATGCGCGCCGGCGAATTTCCCGACGGCGCCCACGTGCTGCGCGCCAAGATCGACATGGCCTCGCCCAACATCAACCTGCGCGACCCGGCGATCTACCGCATCAAGCGCGCGCATCACCACAACACCGGCGACACCTGGTGCATCTACCCGATGTACACTTACGCCCACCCGATCGAGGACGCGATCGAGCACATCACCCACTCGATCTGCACCCTGGAATTCGAGGGCCAGCGGCCGTTCTACGACTGGCTGCTGGACAAGCTGGCCGACGGCGGCTTCTTCACCCGCCCGCTGCCGCAGCAGATCGAGTTCGCGCGGCTCAACCTCACCTACGTCGTGCTGTCGAAGCGCAAGCTGATCCAGCTGGTCGACGAAAAGCACGTCTCCGGCTGGGACGATCCGCGCCTGCCCACCCTCGTCGGCGCGCGCCGCCGCGGCTACACGGCGGAAGGTTTCAAACGCTTCACCGACCAGATCGGCGTCTCGAAATCCGACGGCTGGATCGACTACAGCGTGTTCGAGGCCTGCCAGCGCGACGTGCTGAACGATTCCGCGCTGCGCCGCATCGCCGTGCTCGACCCGGTCAAGCTCATCATCGACAACTACCCCGAGGGCCAGTCGGAAGACTGCTTCGCCCCCAACCACCCGCAGCAGCCCGACCTGGGCAAGCGCGCGGTGCCGTTCTCAAGGGAATTGTGGATCGAGCGCGAGGACTTCATGGAAA
>JBAQND010000260.1:0-2206 GCA_049303455.1 Thiobacillus sp. | reverse complement strand
ACACCCAGACCGAAGAGGTGCTGCGCCAGTTTCCCAGCGAGGAAATGCTGGCCATTTCAAAATCCATCGACCGCATGCAGGGTCTGTTGATCAACCGCGAAGCCTGAGGAGGTTCCCATGATTTCAGCGCCCGGTATCGGATCAGGTCTCGACGTCGCCAGCATCGTCAGCCAGTTGATGGCGGCCGAGCGGCAGCCGCTCAACACACTAGCGGCCAGGGAGGCCGGCTACCAGGCCAAGCTTTCCGCTTATGGCAGCGTCAAGGGCGCGGTAGCCGGCTTTCAGACCGCGCTGCAAGGATTGAACAGCGCCAGCAGATTCCAGGCATTGACGGCAACTGCCTCGGACAGCAGCGTTTTTTCCGCCTCGACCACCAGCATTGCGGTGGCGGGCACCTATTCTCTGGAAGTATCCAGCCTGGCGCAGGCGCAGAAGCTGGTCGCCGCCGGACAGGCCAGCAGCACCGCCGCGATCGGCAGCGGCGCCGCGACCACGGTCACCTTCGATTTCGGCACCATCAGCGGCGGTACGCTCGCCAGCGGCGTCTACAGCGGCGCGGCGTTCGCCTCGAACGGCAACGGCACCAAGAGCATCACCCTCGACAGCAGCAACAATTCGCTGCAGGGGATACGCGACGCGATCAATGCGGCGAAGATCGGGGTGACCGCAACCCTTGTCAACGACGGCAGCGACACGCCTTACCGCCTTGTGTTCTCTTCCGACAGCCAGGGTGTCAGCAACAGCATGAAGGTGTCGGTCAGCGGCGATGCCGCGGTCGGCAGCCTGCTGGCGCACGACCCGGCAGGCACGCAGGGCCTGTCCGAGACGGTGACCGCGCAGAACGCCAATTTCAAGCTCAACGGGGTGGCCGTCACCAAGACGTCCAATTCCGTCAGCGACGTGTTGGAGGGGGTGACCCTGAATCTGTCCAAAGTCACCAGTTCGCCCGCGACACTGACGGTGGCGCGCGACACGGCCTCGGTCAGCAATTCCATTTCCAGCTTCGTGAAAGCCTACAACGATCTGTCCACCACGCTGAAAAACGTCTCGGGCTACGATGCGGCCAGCAAGCGGGGCGCGATCCTGCAGGGCGACTCCACGGTGCGTTCGCTGCAAACGCAATTGCGCGGCATCCTCGGCACCACGGTGACGGGCACGCCCGGCGACCTGACGACACTGTCGAGCATCGGCGTCGCGTTCCAGAAGGACGGCAGCCTGGCAGTGGACCAGACCCGGCTTAACGATGCGATGACCAATCATTTCGACGAGATTGCGAGCCTGTTCGCGTCGGTCGGCAAAAGCACGGACAGCCTGGTCAGCTTCAAGAGTGCCACCAGCAGCACCAAGGCGGGCGGTTATGCGGTGAATGTCACGCAGGTCGCCACGCAGGGCAAAACCGTGGGGTCGACGGCGATCACGACCCCGCTGGACATCATCGTCGGCAGCAATGACACCCTCGATCTGATTGTCAATGGCATCAGTGCCTCCGTCACCCTGGCGCCCGGCACCTACAGCACCGCGCAGGCACTGTCCACCGAACTGCAGGCGAAAATCAACGGCGCGACGGCATTGTCCGATATGGGCGTTTCAGTCGCCATTGCGGAAAACGCGGGAACCCTCACTCTGACTTCTGTCAATTATGGCTCGACCTCAAGCGTGAGCATCACCGGCGGTACTGCGGGGTCGGCACTCGGTCTTGTCGCCGACACCCCGACCGCCGGCGTGGATGTGGCCGGCTCCATCGGCGGCGTGAGCGCGACCGGTTCCGGCCAGCTGTTGAGCGCGATCAGCGGCGATGCGCTAGGGATGGGCATCCTCATCAACGGCGGCGCGCTCGGCGACCGCGGTGTGCTGAACTACTCCCAGGGTTACGCCACGACACTAAACAATTGGTCCACCACCGTTTTGGCCAGTGACAGCATCATCGCGGCGCGCACCGAGGGCATCGGCAGAAGCATCACGGATATCGACAAACGCCGCACCGACCTGCAAGCCCGCCTGGTCAATATCGAGAAACGCTATCGCGCGCAGTTCACCGCGCTCGACACCATGCTCAGCAGCATGAACACCACCAGCAGTTTTCTGACCCAGCAGCTGGCCAGCCTGCCTGGCAGCAGCCAGAACTAATAATCAGGAGAAGACCGTGTATACGAATTCACGCAATGCCGCCCATGCCTATGCCGACGTCGGTCGTCAAACCGGCGTA
>JBAQND010000259.1:0-1693 GCA_049303455.1 Thiobacillus sp. | reverse complement strand
GATGAACTCTCCGCGCAATTCGGTGCCAGCGTGGGCGACTGGCAGGCAGGCCGCCTGTACTCGCCGCCCCAGCCGGATCATTTTCTGGAGCCGCGGCAACAGGATGTCGATACCCAGTATGCGCAGGTCAAGTTCCGTCGCTCGCTCGGTGTTGACGATGAATGGTCGCTGCAGTTCTATCACAGCCGCCACAACCTCGATGCGCCGAGCCGCCTTGATGCGTATGGCTTGACGATCATCGGCGATCAGGACGCGCTGCAAACCCGCACCAATCTTGAGTTTCAGGCCAATACCCGGATCGCGCCCGACGTGCGTATGGCCTGGGGCGCCGAACTGCGCCGCGAGGCGGTGCAAAGCGCCCTGTATTTCGACGCTGAAGACACCCGGCAAGGCGTGCTGAGCCGCGTCAATGCCAATCTGGAGTGGCGCGCCCGCCCCGATCTGCTGTTGCAGGGCGGGGCGATGCTGGAGCATCACTATTACACCGGTGTTAACGTTTCACCACGCCTTGCGGTCAATTACGATCTCGCGCCCGACAACACCCTGCGCTTCAATGTGTCCCAGGCTTATCGCACGCCGACCTTCCTGGAGCAGGATGGCCACTACGTCTACCGCAGCACGACCGGCTTGCACGTGGATATCATTGGCGTCACGCCCAACGACCTGCTGCCCGAGCGCATCCGCTCGCATGAAATCGGTTACGTTGGTCGCTATCGATCCTGGCGCCTGCAACTGGATGCCAAACTTTTTTATGACAAAGTGGATGACTACATCGCCACTACGCCGATCACGTTGCCTGTGGGGGCCGAACTGGTGTCGGGGGGGAATCCGGGAGGCGCGCGCCAGGTCGTGAATGGAGGCAGCCTCACATTGCGCGGGGGCGATCTGCAACTGAACTGGCAACCTGCCCCCGCATTCCGCCTGTCTGTCCAGTATGCACGGGTGTTCATCTCGACCAGCCCAGAGCTGGACCTTGTGGACGACGATGTGACGGATTCCGCGCCGCGGGACAGTTTCAGCCTGCTGGCACGCCATGATCTGGGGCAGGGCTGGGCCGCCAGCGCAGGCGTCTACCATTCGGGCAGCATGACCTGGCTGGGCGATGGCGACCCCACGCCGGCCTTCACCCGCGTCGATGTCCGCCTGGCCCGCTCCTGGAACTGGCAGGGGCACGAAGTGGAGGCGGCTGTGGTGGGGCAGAACCTGGGCGAGGACTACAGCGAGTTCCGTCCGGAAAATCTCTTCAGCCGCCGAGTCTACGGCAGCCTGAGCCTGGCCTGGTAACGGCGGGCCTCTTGAATCCCGGCGCGTTGTCGCCACATTCGCAACGTGAGCCCGTTGTTTGGGTACTTGTGCCCGCCGTTTGGGTATAATTGCGCAACTTGTTGATTTGTCGGAGCGAATCATGCCGATTTACACGTATAAATGTGTGTCCTGCGGCTTTGCCCAGGATGAAATGCAGAAGAGGTCCGATGCGCTGCTAACGGTGTGCCCGTCGTGCGGCAAGGCCGATTACGCCAAGCAGGTGACGGCGGCCGGTTTTGCGCTGAAGGGGACCGGCTGGTATGCCACCGATTTCAAAGACAGCGGCAGCAAGCCCGCCGCAGCCAAGCCCGAAGCCCCTTCGCCCGCCTGCGGCACGGGTGCGTGTCCGGCGTGTAACTGACGGCGGTGATCGCGCCGGGAAGCGGGC
>JBAQND010000258.1:0-6161 GCA_049303455.1 Thiobacillus sp. | reverse complement strand
GCTGGGCGAGGACAGATTTTGACGATTTTGCAGGGCAATAGTCGTTCTATTGCTCAAAAAAGCGGCGAAATATGGACCGGCCAGGCAAATTTGCAGCCGATTTCCTTCAAGTCCGACAGGCTGCTAGCGGTAGTGTTAAGTCCCGGTAACCCGCAGCCATTCATCCTCGTGCATTCAGTCGTCCATCCACGACATCGCCGGGATCTTCGGCATGCAACGTATCGAGTGTCCACCGAGCCGACAACGTAAGACAACTCGGTAGAGACAGGCCAATTGAGGGGGCGCAATAGAAAAGGGGCGCCCTGCAGGGCGCCCCAATTTCCTTCGGAGAAATGTTACGGCTTAGGGATTATAAGCCCGTTCGCCGTGGCTGGCAGTGTCCAGACCTTCGCGTTCCTGTTCTTCGGAGACGCGCAGACCCATGGTCATGTCAACCAGCTTGAACGCCACTAGGCTGACCACGCCCGACCAGACGAGAGTGACGAGCACCCCGGTAGCCTGCGTCAACACCTGGCCGCCCATCGTGTAGCCATCCACACCCACGCCGCCCAGGGCCGTCGAGACGAAAACGCCGGTGCCGATAGCGCCGACAATGCCGCCCACACAGTGGATGCCGAACACGTCCAGACTGTCGTCGAAGCCGTGCAGCTTCTTCAGACCGGTCACACCCCACAGGCAGACCACGCCGCCAATCAGGCCGAGAATGATCGCACCCATCGGTCCGACCAGACCCGCAGCCGGCGTGACTACGACCAGGCCCGCCACCACGCCGGATGCCAGACCCAGCATGGAAGGTTTACCACGCAGCATCCACTCGGCCAGCATCCAGGACATGCCAGCCGCAGCAGGTGCCAGGATGGTATTGATGAAGGCGAGCGTGGTACCGCCGTTGGCCTCTAGATTGGAGCCGGCATTAAAGCCGAACCAACCCACCCACAGCAGCGAGGCGCCGATCATGGTCATCGCCAGGTTATGCGGCGGCATGGCATCGCGGCCAAAACCGACGCGTTTGCCCAAGACGATGGCACCCACCAGCGCGGCAATACCGGAGTTGATGTGCACCACGGTGCCGCCAGCGAAGTCTAGCGCACCCTTCTCAAACAAATAACCACCGGTTGCCCACACCATGTGCGTGATCGGCAGGTAAGAGAAGGTGAACCACAGCACACCAAACACCATCAGGGCGGAGAACTTCACGCGCTCGGCCAGGCCGCCGAAGATCAGCGCCACGGTAATGGCGGCAAAGGTCAGCTGAAAGGCAACAAAGATGAACTCGGGAATCACCACGCCATCGGTGAAGGTTGCGGCCGTGCTGTCCGCAGTGATGCCGGCCAGGAACAGCTTGGACAGGTCACCGATCGCCCAGTTGAGGCCGCCGCCATCGCCAAACGCCAGCGAGTAGCCATAGACTGCCCACAGAATCGAGATCAGACAGAAGGTGGCCAGAACCTGGGTCAGGATCGAAAGCATGTTCTTGGTGCGCACCAGGCCACCATAGAACAGCGCCAGACCAGGAATGGTCATCATGATGACGATCAGGGTAGAGACCATCATCCAGGTCGTGTCGCCCTTGTCCGGAACCGGCGCGGCGGTTTCAGGCGCAACTTCGGCAACTGCAGCAACTGCCGGTGCAGCGGCTTCGACCGAAGTGGTCTCGACCGTCACGGCTTCTTCCACCGGCGCCGCAGCATCCTGCGCCAGCGTCACGCCGGGAGACAACAGGGCAAACATCAGGCCCAGCGAAGCAAATAGCTTTTTCATGTTCATGCTCCTTAGAGGGCGTCGGGGCCGGATTCGCCCGTGCGAATGCGCACGACCTGCTCCAGGCTGCTGACAAAAATCTTGCCGTCGCCGATCTTGCCGGTGTTGGCCGCTTTCTCGATCGCCTCGATCACGCGCTCCAGCAACTCGGCCTTGATGGCCACTTCAATCTTCACTTTGGGCAGAAAATCGACCACATATTCCGCGCCGCGATACAGCTCGGTGTGGCCCTTCTGCCGCCCAAATCCCTTCACTTCCGTGACCGTCAAGCCGGTGACGCCGATGGCGGATAACGCCTCGCGCACTTCGTCCAGCTTGAACGGCTTGATGATTGCCGTTACGAATTTCATGTCGTCTCCCAAATGAGCCAAGGGGAAATGGAGCGGCGCTTGCACCGCCCCGGTTAGTCAAGCAATCAGAACGCCTTGGAAAGCCACACGGTGGTGGTCCCGTCGCCCAGGAACTGATTGTTGCCGTCAGTCCAGACCGCGCTGTCAGCGTCGGTATCGGTGTACGCCACACCGACGGTCACGCCGGACGTGACATCACTCAGCTTGCCCATGTCATAGGCGAGGCTGACTTTCCAGTCGTCGTAATCTACGTTGCCGTTGTTCTCGAAGCTGAAGGTGCCCCAATGCGCCCCAGCGGTGAAGCCGGTTTCGCCGATGGGCAGGCTCGCGGAAATATCCAGATAGTCGGAGCCATCGGCATTGCCGAAACCGAAGACCTCATCGCTGACGTAGTAGGAGTATTTGGCCGTGAACCACTTCCAGCCCAAAGCTGCGTAAACTTCGGTGGTGTCGGCGTCGGTAATCCCTGCCGGTTTGTCGCCGGGGTACATGTACTGGATCGCGCCCAGGTCGAACGTCAGGCCGGTCTGGCCAATGCCGCCGCGAAAACCGCCGTAAACGTCGATCTCCACGTTGCCAGAATCGTAGCCCTGGAAGTCCTCAAGCCAGCCCACGTTGGAGCCCCAGGTGCCGATATAGAAACCACTGCTGTGCGAATAGTCCAGGCCGCCCTGCACGGCGGGGTCGCCGCCGGTCTGGGAGATGCCGCGGAAAACGTAGTCGCTGTACATCCCAACGTTGGCGCTCAAGCTGTGCGGCGATTCTTCAGCGGCCATTGCAAAAGTTGCAAAAGTGGACGTACCCACCAGACCGGCCAGGACCAAAGCGTGTACAAGTTTTTTCATGAGTTTCTCCGAAATGAAGTCGCGCAAAATCGCACTACTCGCTCAGCACAAGGCATGCCAGATAATTTCTCATTAAAAAACAACGTATTGAAATTACCCATCCACTCACACGAGCATAGACTGCACTTTCGTGGTGCGCTATGAAAACGCCGTGCACCCTCTTTGTGCCACGGGCCGCGGCAGGATGCCCGCGCTGCACCAAGGGCACTGTGCTTGCTACACTCTGCCCATTATTTGGAGATCGCCATGAACCCGAATCCGAAATTCCCCAACCCCGCTTTCCTCAATGATCTGGTCGGCAAGCTGGGCGAGGCCTTAAAGCAGTCGCCCGCCAAGGACATCGAGCAGAACCTCAAGGCCGGGGTGACCTCGATGCTGGGCAGGCTGGACATGGTAAGCCGCGAGGAATTCGACGTGCAGACCGAAGTGCTGGCGCGCGCGCGCGAAAAGCTGGCGCAACTGGAAGCGCGCCTGTCCGAGCTCGAAAAGCAGCAGCCCGAAGCCTGACCCGATGGCCGTCGCCGTCGTCAAAAGCCGGGCGTTGAGCGGCATGGACGCGCCCGAGGTGGTGGTCGAGGCGCATCTGGCCAACGGGCTGCCGGCGTTCACGCTGGTGGGGCTGCCGGAAACCGAGGTGAAGGAAGCGCGCGACCGTGTGCGCGCGGCGATCCAGAACGCGCGCTTCGAGTTCCCGGCGCGGCGCATCACGGTCAACCTCGCGCCGGCCGATCTGCCCAAGGAGTCCGGGCGCTTCGACCTGCCGATCGCGCTGGCGATTCTCGCGGCCTCCGGGCAGGTTCCCGCCGACAAATTCAAGCACGCCGAATTCGCCGGCGAGCTGGCGCTGACAGGCGAACTGCGCCCGGTGCGCGGCGCGCTGGCGATGGCGCTGGCCACCCGCAGCGCGGGCAGGCTGCTGGTGCTGCCCGCCGCATCGGCCGGCGAAGCGGCGTTGGCCAGCGGGGTCGAGACGCTGGGCGCGACCAGCCTGCTGGACGTGTGCGCGTGGCTGGCCGGCCAGGGCACCCTGCTCGAACCCGCATCCGACCCCGCACCCGCCGCGCCGGACTATCCCGACTTCGCCGACGTCAAGGGCCAGGCCGCCACCCGGCGCGCGCTCGAAGTCGCCGCCGCCGGCAATCATTCTGTTCTGATGGCCGGCCCGCCAGGGACCGGCAAGTCGATGCTCGCCGCGCGCTTTCCCGGCATCCTGCCGGCGATGAACGAGGACGAGGCGCTGGAAGCCGCCGCGGTCGCTTCGCTCAACGGCGGCTTCCGCCTGGAACACTGGCGGCGGCGTCCGTTCCGCGCGCCGCACCACACGGCCTCCGCGGTGGCGCTGGTCGGCGGCGGCGGCAATCCGCGCCCGGGCGAAATCTCGCTGGCGCATCACGGCGTGCTGTTTCTAGACGAACTGCCGGAGTTCTCAAGACAGGTGCTGGAGGTGCTGCGCGAGCCGCTGGAGACCGGCCACATCACGATTTCGCGCGCCGCACGGCAGGCTGATTTCCCGGCACGCTTCCAGCTGGTGGCGGCGATGAACCCCTGCCCCTGCGGCTATCTCGGCCACCCCACCCAGGCCTGCCGCGACACGCCCGACCAGATCGCGCGCTACCGCGGTCGCATCTCCGGCCCGCTGCTCGACCGCATCGACATCCAGATCAGCGTGCCGGCGCTGACGCAGGACGAACTGATGCGGGCCGGCGCGGGCGAGGCCACTTCGCCCATCCGCGATCGCGTGCAGGCGGCGCGCGACCGCCAGATGGCGCGCCAGGGCAAGCCAAACGCCGCGCTCGGCACGCAGGAAATCGACCAGCACTGTGCACTGGATGCGGCGGGCGAGTCCCTGCTAAAGCAGGCGATCGTGCGATTGAACCTGTCCGCGCGCGCCTACCACCGCGTACTCAAGCTGGCGCGCAGCGTGGCCGATCTGGCCGGCAGCGATGCCATCACGTCCACGCATCTGGCCGAGGCAATCCAGTACCGGAGACAGGCAGCATGAGCGACCCCTACGCATCCTGGCGCGAAGAAAAGCAGTCGGCCTGGCTGTACCGCGTGGTGGCCGAGTGCGAGGCCGGCACGCCGCGCGCGGCGCTGTTCGACGAACTGGCGCAGGCGGCCGACGAGCAGGCCGACATCTGGCTGGCCGCCATCACCCAGAAAGGCGGCCCACCGCCCGCGCCCTTCCACCCCGACCTGCGCACCCGGGTCGTCGCCCGCCTCACCCGCATTTTCAAACCGCGTGCCATGCGCGGCGTGCTGGCGGCGATGAAGGTGCGCGGCATGGCGCTCTACACGCACACCCCGCCTCACCCCATGCCGCTCAAACGCGACGACATCGGCAAGCGCCATCAGAGCGGCGGCGCCGGCAATGCCCTGCGCGCCGGCGTGTTCGGCGTCAACGACGGCCTGGTGTCGAATGCCGCGCTGATCTACGGCGTCGCCGGCGCGATGCAGGAGCCGTCGGTCATTCTGCTGACCGGCGTCGCCGGCCTGTTGGCGGGCGCATTCTCGATGGCGGCGGGCGAATACGTGTCGGTGCGTTCGCAGCGCGAAATGTTCGAGTACCAGATCGGCCTCGAACGCGACGAGCTGGAAACCTACCCGGAAGAAGAAGCCGCCGAGCTGGCGCTGATCTACGCCGCCAAGGGCATGGACCCCGCCGCGGCGCGGCGGCTGGCCGACACCCTGATGCAGTATCCGGAGCGCGCGCTGGACACCCTGGCACGCGAGGAACTCGGCCTCAACCCGGACGAACTCGGCTCGCCCTGGACCGCGGCCATCTCGTCATTCGCCGCCTTCACCGCCGGCGCCGCACTGCCGCTGCTGCCCTTCCTGTTCGGTCACGGCCAGGCGCTGACCGCCTCGATCGCGCTCACCGCGCTGGGCCTGTTCGGCGTCGGCGCCAGCATGAGCCTGTTCACCGGCCGTCACGCGCTGCTCTCCGGCCTGCGCATGCTCGGCATCGGCGGCGCGGCTGGCTTGGCGACGTATTTCATCGGCGCCTGGCTGGGGGTGACGCTGGGCTGAGGCGCGAAGCCACACGATGGCGAAATCGGGCAAGGATTGGCCGATTCACTGAACGGTGAAATTCAGTTTGGCCTGGCCAGCATCTGCCAGCGTTGAATTCCGGAATGCCCGCGGCCGGATCAAGTAACGCGCCAGGGGCGCTGCGCACCGGCGTCGCACTATGCTGGGTAAGCAT
>JBAQND010000257.1:0-2194 GCA_049303455.1 Thiobacillus sp. | reverse complement strand
ACACCCAGACCGAAGAGGTGCTGCGCCAGTTTCCCAGCGAGGAAATGCTGGCCATTTCAAAATCCATCGACCGCATGCAGGGTCTGTTGATCAACCGCGAAGCCTGAGGAGGTTCCCATGATTTCAGTGCCCGGTATCGGATCAGGTCTCGACGTCAACAGCATCGTCAGCCAGCTGATGGCGGCTGAGCGCCAGCCACTCGCTGCCCTGACCAGGCAGGAGGCGGTTTACACCCAAAAACTGTCCGCCTTCGGCCAGCTGCGCGGCGCGCTCGCCAGCTTCCAGAACGCCCTGCAGGATCTCGGCAGCGGCAGCAAATTCCAGGCGCTCAGCGCGACTTCATCCGATACCAAGGTGTTCACCGCCGGCGCCAGCGGCAAGGCCATCCCTGCCAGCTACCAGATCGAAGTGCAGCAATTGGCGCAACAGCACAAGCTGGCCTCGAGCGGCTATGTCACGACCGATGATGTCATCGGCTCGGGCACGCTCACCCTCCAGTTCGGCAGCTACGACAGCGGCTCGAACACGTTTACCGCCAACGCCGACAAGGCGAGCAAAAGCATCAGCCTCGACCCGGCCAACAACACGCTGGCCGGCATTCGCGACGCGATCAACGCCGCCAATGCCGGGGTCACCGCCACCATCGTCAACGACGGCGCCGCCGCCGGCAACCGGCTGGTGCTGACTTCGGCCGACAGCGGCGCGGCCAACAGCCTGAAAATCAGCGTGGCCGACGACGACGGCAACGGGATCGACACCGGCGGGCTGTCGGCGCTGGCCTACGACCCGACCGCCGTGTCGGGCAGCGGCAAGAACCTCGGCCAGAAAGCCGCGGCGCTCGACGCCCTGCTTGAGATCGACGGCATTGCGGTCAAGCAATCCACCAACACGGTGAAGAACGCCATCGACGGCGTGACGCTGAATCTGGCCCAGACCAATGTCGGCGAGAAACTGACGCTGGCGATCAGCCGCGACACCAAGGCCGTCACCGATGCCGTGCAGGCATTTGTCACCGCCTACAACAGCGCCGGCGGCACGCTGAAGAACCTCACCGCCTTCAACGGCCCGGGGGCGCAGAACGGCGTCCTGCTCGGCGACGCCACCGCGCGCGGGATCCAGACGCAGATGCGCCACCTGCTGAACACCTCGGTCGACAGCGGCGGCGCGCTCACCACGCTGTCGCAGATCGGCGTCAGCTTCGGCGGTGACGGCACGCTGTCGCTCGACGCAACCAAGCTCAACACGGCGATCGACACCAATTTCGACGGCATCGCGGCGCTGTTCGCCAAGGCGGGCAAGACCAGCGACAGCCTGGTCAGCTACAGCACCAGCACCGACAAGACCCAGCCCGGCAGCTACGCCGTCAGCGTCAGCCAGCTGGCGACGCGAGGCAGCACCCTGGGCAGCCAGGCGGCCGACCTGACCGTGACGGCTAGCGTCAACGACCAGCTCGACCTGACGCTGGATGGCAAGGCAATTAGCATCACGCTGGCCGCCGCCGCCTATGCCAGCGCCGACGCGCTGGCCGCGGAAATCCAGAGCAAGATCAATGGCGCGATGGCAGGCAGTGGCAGCGCGCTGGTGAGCCACAGCGGCGGCGTGCTGAGCATCGCCTCGGCGCGCTACGGCAGCGCCTCGCAGGCGGCGGTCACCGGCGGCAACGGCATGGCCAGCCTGCTCGGCGCCTTGCCTGTCACCAGCGCGGGCATCGATGTCGCCGGGACGATCAACGGCGTCGCCGCAAGCGGCAACGGCCAGACCCTGACCGGCGTCGCCGGCAACGCCAGCGAAGGACTCGCGCTGCGCATTGCCGGCGACACGCTCGGCGCGCGCGGCAAGGTCACCTTCAGCGAGGGGTACGCGCATCTGATCGGCCAGTATCTCGGCAGCGTGCTGGGTAACGATGGCAGCCTGAAAACACGCACCGGCGGCCTCGACAGCAGCATCAAGAACCTGGACCAGCGCCAGACCCAGCTCGAAGCGCGGCTGGTGCAGATCGAAAAACGCTACCGGGCGCAGTTTTCCGCGCTCGATGCCATGCTCAGCAGCATGAACAACACCAGCAACTTTCTGACCCAGCAGCTGGCCAGCCTGCCTGGCAGCAGCCAGAACTAATAATCAGGAGAAGACCGTGTATACGAATTCACGCAATGCCGCCCATGCCTATGCCGACGTCGGTCGTCAAACCGGCGTA
>JBAQND010000256.1:0-12925 GCA_049303455.1 Thiobacillus sp. | reverse complement strand
GCGGCCGTCGCGTTGGGCGAAGTGGGGGAGGTGGCGGCGATTCCCGCACTCGAGAAGGCGCTTGACGACAGCGATCCCGACGTGCGCAAGCTGGCGCGCCTGGCTCTGACTCAACTCTCGAAATGAGGAGCACGACATGACCTATGTGGTGACCGAACCCTGCATCAATTGCAAATACGGAGACTGTGTTCCGGTGTGCCCGGTGGATGCATTCCATGAGGGACCGAATTTCATGGTGATCGATCCGGCGGAGTGCATCGACTGCTCGCTGTGCGTTGACGAATGTCCCGCCGGCGCGATCTTCGATGAGTCCAAACTCCCCGAGGAATATGCGCGTTATGTGGCCATCAATGCCGAATTGACGAGGGCATGGCCCTTGATCAAGGACAAGCCCGAGCCGCTGCCCGATGCGGATGAATGGGTCGATACGCAGGACAAGTTCAAGTATCTGGAAATGGCTGAAACCGCGTGACGCCCGCGCTTGGTGCGTGCGCCCGCAGGGATGCACTGCGCTGACCTGGATACGGCATTCGAATCGTTGGAAATGCACATAAAAACAGGCTTGTTCGGATGGCATGGAGATTGCTGAACATGGAGATTGCTGAATTTAGATTTTGAAAAACACATGGTAATGAGCTCTCAATCAATTCAACAGGAAGGAAGGCACGACATGAAAAGAACGCGCAGTTTCCCCACCCGAATGACAACAACCCGAAAGATGGGGGCCGCACTGGCATTCATCGGCGTCCTGAGCGGAGCCGCCGCGCATGCTGAAACGGTGACCGTCGGCATCGGCACGCAGAACACGACGACCAACACCGTGACCGGCGGCATTGTGATCGAGAAGCTCGGTCTGATGGACAAGTACCTGGCCGAACTGAAGAAGACGCCCAAGTACAAGGGCATCGACTTCAAGTTCGATTGGCAGAATTTCACCTCGGGTCCGCCCGTCACCAATGGCATGGTGGCGAACAAGCTGCAGATCGGCATGATGGGCGACTACCCTTTGCTGGTGAATGGCGCCACCTTTCAGGCCGGGTCCGAGACCAAGAGCGAGCTGATCGCGCTGATCGCCTACAACAAGGATGGCGCCGGCAACGGCATGGTGGTGCACAAGGATTCGCCCTACTACGAACTGGCCGACCTCAAGGGCAAGAAGGTGTCGGTGCCGTTCGGCTCCGCCGCCCACGGCATGCTGCTGAAGGCGATGGAGGACCGCGGCTGGAATGAGAATTTCTGGGATATGGCCAGCCAGAGCCCGGAGGTGGGCACCACCAACCTGCAGGAGCGCAAGCTCGACGGTCACGCCGACTTCGTGCCCTTCGCCGAACTGCTTCCCCACCGCGGTTTCGCGCGCAAGATATTCGACGGCGTGGAGACCAAGGTGCCGACCTTCCACGGCATCGTGGTGCGCAAGGACTTCGCCGACAAGTATCCGGAGTTCGTGGTCGCCTATCTGAAGGCGCTGCTCGATGCGAACGACTGGGTACGCAAGAACCCGGCGATGGCCGCGACCAAGGTCGAGGAATGGACCAAGATCGAGAAGGAAGTCGCCTACATGTTCCTCGGCCCCAGCGGCGTGCATACGCTCGATCCGAGCATCAAGCCGAAGTGGATCGAGACGGTCAAATACGACCATGGCGTGCTGAGCCGCATGGGCCGGGTGAAGGCCTTCAACGCCGATGCCTGGGCCAACGAAACCTACATCAAACAGGCGTTCAAGGAGAAAGGGCTCGACTACGATAAGCAGAAGGCGAGCTATGCCGGCTATGAAATCAGCGGCACCGACCCGCTGTGCAAGAAGCCGATCAAGAGCCCGCGCGAGGGCGGCGAGGTATGGGTCGAAGGCGGCGCCATCACGGCCTACAGTTCGGCCGGCTGCACCCTGGCTGGGGTGAAGAAGGCGCTGACGGAGGGCAAGAAGATCGGCGTGGCCTTCGTGTTCGACAAGACCACCGGCATCAAGCTGTTTGCCGACAAGGCGTTCTACGCCCTCAATGCCAGGAATCCGAAAAAGCTTGAGATCGTGCCCTTCCTGTTGAAGAAAGACGCCCAGGCCTGGGCTGCCAAGAGCGGCGGCCGGCTCGCTTCCTACACGGAAGTGCTGGCAGTCGCGAAAGTCGGGGGATAAATCATGCGAACCGCAACCAGTCTGAACCGCGTTGACCCCCAGGCTGCCGATGCAGCGCAAGGGCCCAGCCTGGCGCTTGCGCCGAAGCCCGAGGCCACGCCGTCGGGCGTGTCCCCGGCGGCGCAGCAGGCCGAGACGCCGATGCGGCGCGCCGCAGCCTGGTTGCGGGACGCACTTCCCAAATTGCTGATGACGATGCTGTCACTGGGCCTGTTCGTGGCTTTCTGGTACTTCGCCACCAAGTACAAGCTGGATTTCTATATCCGCTTCACCAACATTCCCAGTCCCGGAGAGGTCTGGGACAACGCGGCCCGGCTGGCGCAAAGCGACAAGTTCTACAACAACATGTATGTCAGCCTGAGGCGGATCCTGCTCGGCTTCAGCATCGCCACCGTGCTGGGCGTGGCGCTGGGATTGCTGATCGGGCAATACCGCGGCGCAAGGGCCCTGCTGTTTCCGCTGTTCGAGACCCTGCGGCCGGTCCCGGCGATCGCCTGGGTGCCGATGGCCATCATGCTGTGGCCCACCAACGAGACCAGCATCGTGTTCATCACCTTCCTGGGTTCGTTCTTTCCCATCCTGCTCAATACCATCCATGGCGTGAACAGCGTCGATCCGGTGCTCCTGCGTGCGGCACGCTGCCTGGGCGCAACGGAGTTCGGGCTGCTGCGCCAGGTCGTCCTGCCGGCATCCTTGCCGCACATCTTCACCGGGCTCGCCATCGGCATGGGGGTGGCCTGGGTGTCGCTGATTGCCGCCGAGATGATCTCGGGCCAGTTCGGCATCGGGTATTTCACCTGGGAGGCGTATTCCCTCATCGAATATGCCGACATCGCCATCGGCATGATCGTGATCGGCGTGCTCGGGCTGTTGTGCAGCGGCGCCATCCGGATTCTGGGCAACATGCTGATGCCCTGGATGGCAGGCCCCACTCATGGAGGACAGAAATAATGACGCAAGCCGACGACAAACCCAATGCAACCGGCCACATCCTGGTCGACCACCTGCGCGTCCGCTTCGGCAGCAAGGCGGCCGCGGTGGAGGCGGTGAGCGACGTCTCGATGGAAGTGAAGCCCGGAGAATTCGTCTCCATCATCGGCCCCTCTGGCTGCGGCAAGTCGACCCTGCTCAACGTGGTGGCCGGATTCGTCAAGCCGAGCGAGGGCACGGTGACCATGGACGGCAAGGCGACGGACAAACCCAGTGCCGACCGCGGCATGGTGTTCCAGCAGTACTCGCTGTTCCCCTGGCTCTCCGTTCGCAAGAACGTGGAGTTCGGCCTCAAGCAGAAGGGGATGGACGCCAACCACCGTGAAGAGGCGGCTCGAACGCTGCTCGGCCTGGCCGGTCTGCTCGCCTTCGAGAACCACTATCCGGACCAGCTTTCAGGCGGCATGAAGCAGCGCGTCGGCATTGTCCGCGCACTGGCCACCAGCCCGCAGGTGCTGCTGATGGACGAGCCCTTTGGCGCGCTCGACGCGCAGACTCGTGTGGTGATGCAGCAGATCCTCACCAACATGTGGCAGCGCTTCCGCATCTCGGTGCTGTTCATCACGCACGACATCGACGAGAGCATCTTCCTGTCGGACCGGGTTTATGTGATGACGGCGCGGCCGGGCCGGATCAAGGCCGAGATTCCCATTTTGCTGCCGCGTCCGCGCACGCCCGATATGGCGTCGAGTCCCGAATACCTGCGGATCAAGCAGCAGTTGCGTGACCTGATTACCGAGGAAAGTCTCAAGGCGATGGGCGGTGAGTTGAAGGACAGCGGGCTGGCTGGCTTCAATGTCGAGGTCGGGCCGAAGGGCGTAGCGGAACTCATCTGAACGACAGGCCGGCACGCCGGCCTGTCGTTCAATTCAACTTGTTATGACATGTAATACCAATTCGGAAAGGACAAGCCATGGCGTCGACCCTGCAGCTGAATCTTGATGGATTTGAATACGAGGATGTGTATCGGGCCTCGCAGCTTCCGCTGCTGGACGCACGCTTCGACGCATGGCTTGCCGGGCGCGACGGCGCACTTTGGGTGCGCTACCGCGACTACCGCAACGGCGGCGCGTGGATCGGCCCCGATGAATCGGGCCTGCTGATCGCCGTGGCGTGCGAACTGGAGGATTTTCTGGTGGCGGCGTTCGGCGTCGGTGAATCGCGCGATGGCCTGCGCGCGGCGCAGCAACGCGACGCGGTCGTTCATGCCTTCAAGCGCGAGTTCGTCAAGCGCCGCATTCGCAAGCAGCGTACGCAGCCGGCGCGGGATTTTGCCGAGCTCGACCCCTTGATCCCATCGCGGTCGGATGCCGACCGCGAATGGAGCGTCGCCCGCTTCTGGGCCGACGCATCGGAAGCTGGCAACGCGGGGCAGCTGACACTGCTTGAGGAGTGGCTGCACGCCGCGTGCCACAGCGATGCCGGCCGGGCGGCGACGTCCGGCTGGATCAGCCTCGCCGTGCCGCAGGCCACCGATTACTTCAAGCTGGTGCCGGTCGTGGCGGCCCCGGGAGAGGGGGCAGGCCGCGTGGAAGGCGCTGCCGCCCCGCGCCGGCGGGACGGATTCGATCTCACCGACACCCGCCCGGACCTGCGCCACGCCATGGACCAGGTGGATTACTGCGTGTACTGCCACGATCACTCGGGCGATTTCTGTTCGAGCGGATTTCCTGCGAAGGAAGGCGAAGGTTTCCGCAGCAATCCGCTGGAGGTTCCGCTGTCCGGCTGTCCCCTGGAGGAGCGCATCTCGGAAGCGCATGTGCTGAAGCGCGACGGCTACACGCTGGGCGCGCTGGCCATGATCATGCTGGACAACCCGCTGCTGCCCGCCACCGGACACCGCATCTGCAACGACTGCATGAAAAGCTGCATCTACCAGAAGCAGGATGCGGTGAACGTTCCCGAGATCGAGACGCGCATCCTCACCGACGTGCTGGAATGGCGCTGGGGATTCGAACTCTATTTCACGCTGACGCAATGGAATCCGCTCAACCGCGCGCGGCCCTATCGCCTGCCATACAACGGCCGCGATACCCTGTGCGTCGGCGCGGGGCCGGCCGGGTTCAATCTCGCGCACCATCTGCTGCAGGAAGGCTTCGGCGTGGTGATCGTCGACGGCCTCAAGATCGAGCCGCTGCCGTCGGCGTTATGTGACGACAGCGGTCGGCCGACGAAGCCGGTGGAGCATGTCGTCGAGCTGTATCAGCCGCTCGACACGCGCACCTCTTCAGGGTTTGGCGGGGTCGCGGAATACGGCATCACAGTGCGCTGGGACAAGAACTTCCTGACGCTGATCCGGCTGGTACTCGAACGCCAGCCCGCCTTCCGCGTCTACGGCGGCATCCGTCTCGGCGGCACGATCACCCTGGAAGACGTGCCCGCGCTCGGCTTCGATCACGTGACGCTGGCGACCGGCGCGGGCCGGCCCACCGTGCTTCCGGTGCGCAACAACATGGCGCGCGGCATGCGCCAGGCAAGCGATTTTCTGATGGCGCTGCAGCTCACCGGCGCGGCCAAGCGCGACAGCCTCGCCAACCTGCAGATGCGCCTGCCGGCGGTGGTGATCGGCGGCGGCCTCACCTCGATCGACACCGCCACCGAAGTGCAGGCCTACTACATCCGCCAGGTGGAGAAGGTGCTGGCGCGCTGGGAGGCGGTCGGCGAAACCCGCGCCGGCCTGTTCGACGTCTGCGAACAGGGCGTGCTGGATGAATTCCTCGCGCATGGCCGGGCGGTGCGCGCCGAGCGCGAACGCGCGCGCGCCGCCGGCGAATTACCCGATTTCACGCCGCTGATCCGCGCTTGGGGCGGCGTCACCGTCGTCTACCGCCGCGCCATGGCCGAGTCGCCGGCCTACCTGCGCAACCATGAAGAGATCATCAAGGCGCTGGAGGAGGGCATCTATTACGCGGAACGCCTGGAGCCGACCGAGGCGGTCCTCGACGAACACGGCCACGTGCAGCAGTTGCGCTGCGTGCACACGGAAAGCGGTGAGGCGGTCGCGCTGCCGGCGCGCGCGGTGCTGGTGGCCGCAGGCAGCATTCCCAACACCGTGTACGAGCGCGAGCATCCGGGCACGTTCGAGATGGACGGCAAGTATTTCGCCGGCTATCGCATCGATGATGCCGGGGAGATGGTGCGGGTTCCCTCGACGGGGCATTGCAAGGGCGAGCAGCCGGGCTTCTTCACTTCGTATCGAGCGGGCGGGCTCAGGGTGTCCTTCGTCGGCGACAACCATCCCTGGTACCACGGCAGCGTGGTGAAGGCGATGGCGTCGAGCAAGCACGCGGCACGCGACATCACCGCGCTGCTGCTGGGGCGCGCATCACAACCGGCAGTCGCACCCGATCAAAGCGCATTCGATGCCTTCGCGGCGTCGCTCGACTTCGCCCTGTGTCCCGAAGTGGTGGCGGTCGAGCGTCTGGCGCCGCATCTCACCAGCCTCACCGTGCGTGCGCCGCAGGCGACCCGGCACTGGCTGCCGGGGCAGGTGTACCGGCTGCAGAATTTCGAGCGGCACGCGGAACACGTGGCGGGACAGATGCTGGCGATGGAAGGCATGGCCATCGATGGCGTGCACGTGGACATGGCGCGCGGCGAGGTGCGGCTGCTCATCAACAGCGTCGGCGTGTCGAGCCGGATCGCCGCGTCGCTCAAGCCGGTCACGCGCGTGATCCTGATGGGGCCGACCGGAACCGGCCTGCCGGTGCCGGAAAACGCGACCGTGACGGTGGCGGGCGGGCACTCCGCCGTGACCAGCACCGTGGACGGCGCGGCGATGTGGCGCGCCGCGGGCAACCGCATCGTGTTCATCGGCCACTTCCGCGATGTGGAGCGGGCGCGTGCCGTGCAGCGGGTCATCGAGATCCTGACAGACCAGGCGATCTGGGTGCTGGACGAAGGCCCGGTCCTGACATTGCGGCGGCAGCAAGATGCCTGCTTCGTGCACGGACTCGACGAGTTCCTGCAGTCCTGCGCCGAGATGGAAGCGCCCTTTGCCGACTGGGTGCGCGAGACCGACCAGTTCATCCTGTCGGATCATCCGGAATCGATGGAGACCTTCCGCAGGCACTTGCGTGCCGAGCTGAAGCCTGCACTGAAACCCGGCTTCAATGCGATCGCGGCCGTCAACAGTCCGATGCAATGCATGATGAAGGAGGTGTGTGCCCAGTGCCTGTGCCGGCATGTGGACAGCACGACCGGCGAACCCTCCAAATTTGTCTTTTCCTGCTTTAACCAGCATCAACCCCTGTTCGATCTCGACTTCGAGAACCTGCGGGCGCGCCAGGGACAGAACAGCGTTCAGGAGAAAATATCCAATGCCTGGCTAGCCTATCTCATGGATGGAAAGCGGGAGGACATTGACGCGGATCAGGCATGCGCGGGATCCTGCGAAGCGGCCGGTGCGCCTTTGGGGGAAGGCGAAGCGTCATAAAACCCGGAGTTCCGGGGCCGTCCATCCCCGGAGGGTTGCCTTATTAGAAGCGGGTGTTGTCCGGCAGTGGGCAGGCGCCCGCATCCTTGCGCCACGCGCGGCGCGGCCTGAGGAATCCCCGGTATCCCCATTCCAGTCCGTGCACGATGCCGGGCAGCGCGGCGATGCGCCCGGCCAGGCGGAAGACTGGCAGTGCCTGCCACAATGCGGCGAAGGCCTGCGCACCCGAAACCAGTTGGCCGTCCGGACGCCGTGCATGCAGGCGCGCATACGCCGCCTCGCGGCTTAGATCGCTTCCCCGCGCGGCGTCTTCGCAGTTGATCCAGGTGATGCGTTCGGCCCCGCGTCGACGCTGATAAAAGCCGATTTCGAGCGTGCGGACCGGGCAGCCGCCGTCGTGATACAGGGTGAGCAGGGGAGTCGGGCGATTCATGGCGGCAGGGGGCAGCATTTGTCAGAGGACGCCCGTTCGAGCCGCCGCGCAGGGGCGGGTTCCTGAAAAATTGTTTCCGGCATGGCTTGACAATGGTTCTAACGCGAACTAAATTGGTACGCATTAGAACCAATTGAGCCGTCGATGAGCCAGCACGCCGATTTCCTGCCGACCATGCAAGCCCTGGTGCGCTGCTACCAGGCTTTCGAGGCCTACTCCGCCACGGACATCCGTGCGCTGGGGCTGACGCCGCCGCAGTTCGACGTCATTGCCACGCTCGGCAACACGGCGGGCATCACGTCGACTGAACTCGGCGAAAAAACGCTGATCACCAAGGGCACGCTGACCGGCGTGGTCGACCGCCTGGCCGACCGCGGCTGGGTCGAACGCGCCGCGCATGCAAGCGACCGCCGCTGCCAGATCGTCCGTCTGACCGCGGCCGGCGAAGCCTTGTTCGCCAGGGTGTTCCCCGCCCACATGGCGCATCTGGCCGCATGCTTTGCGGGCTCGAGCGCGGCAGAGCACGCGCGCTGGCAAGCCGCCCTGCGCGGGCTGGAACAGGTATTCAGGAAGGGGACGGCATGACTGCTTCGAACCGCTATTCGACGACGGCCATCGCGCTGCACTGGCTGGTGGCCTTGCTGATCTTCGCGACGTTTCCGCTCGGCCTCTACATGGTCGACCTGCCGCTGTCGCCCGACAAGCTGAAGCTCTACAGCTACCACAAGTGGATCGGCGTGACCGTGTTCCTGCTGGTGGCGATCCGCCTTGGCTGGCGGCTGACGCACACGCCGCCGGCGCTGCCCGGCGACATCGCCTGGCAGCGGCGCGCCAGCGCGATCGCGCACGGACTCTTGTATGCGCTGATGGGGGTGATTCCCGTGTCGGGCTGGCTGATGAGTTCGGCCAAGGGTTTCCAGACCGTGTGGTTAGGCGTGCTGCCGCTGCCCGATCTGGTCGAGAAGAACCGCGAACTGGGCGAGCTGCTCGCCACGGTGCATCAAGTCTTGAACTACACCCTGCTGGCGCTGGTCATCCTGCACGTGGGGGCGGCGCTCAAGCATCACTTCATCGAACGCCGGCCCTTCCTGCAGCGCATGGGCCTGGGCAGAAAGGAACGCACATGAAACTCGCGACATTCACCTTGCTGGCCGTGCTGGCCGCGCCCGCGGCGCACGCCGTGGAATACACCACGGTGCTGCCGAAGCAGAGCAGCATCGGATTCGAGTTCCGCCAGATGGGGGTGCCGGTGAAGGGCGGCTTCAAGCGCTTCACCACCCAGATGCAGTTCGACCCGGCCAGACCCGAGGCCGCCCGCGCGTCGATCGAGATTGATCTCGCCAGCATCGACGCCGGCTCGCCCGAGGCCGACGACGAATCGGCCGGCAAGCTGTGGTTCAACCGCAGCGTGTATCCCAAGGCCACCTTCGTTTCCAAAGAGGTGCGCGCGCTCGGCAACAACCGCTTCGAGCTGCGCGGCACGCTCACGCTCAAGGGAAAGCCCCGCGACATGGTCATCCCCGTGACTTACCAGCCCGGCAAGCATGCGTCCATCTTCGACGGGAGCTTCGTCCTCAAGCGTCTCGACTTCGGCATCGGCGAAGGGATGTGGGCCGATGTCGCCACCGTCGCCAACGAAGTCCAGGTCCGATTCAGAATTGCCGCCACCGGCAAATAACCCGTTGTTCATCCACCTCAAGGAGATTCACATGAAACGTCTTGCCCTCTTCGCCGCACTCGCCGCCGTCTCCGTTGCCGCCCAGGCCGCGCCGGTCACCTACACCATCGACAACAGCCACACCTATCCGCACTTCACCTACAACCACCTGGGCTTCTCCAACCAGACCCACAAGTTCGACAAGACCAGCGGCAAGGTGGTGCTCGACCGTGAAGAGCAAGTCGGTTCGGTCGCTGTGATCATCGACGCCACCTCGGTCAACACCGGCTACGCCGTATTCAACGAACACCTCCAGGCCGCTGACTTTTTTGATACCGCCAAGCACCCCACCATCACCTTCATGTCCAGCAAGATGGCGTTCAGGGGCGACCAGCCGGTGAGCCTGGTCGGCGATTTGACGATCAAGGGCGTGACCCGTCCGGTGACGCTGACGATTACCCACTTCAAGTGCCAGCCGCACCCGATGCTGAAAGTCGATGCCTGCGGCGCCAACGCCACCACCCAGATCAAGCGCTCGGAATTCAACATGGGCAAGAACGCGCCCTTCGTCAGTGACGAAGTGACGCTGACCCTGGCCATCGAGGCGGTCAACAAGCCGGCGCAGTAAGCCAGTCCAGCAAGGGGCAGTCTCCGGTAAAATGCGTATTTGCTGTCCGGACTACCCCTGTGCAACCCCACCAACTTGAACTCCTCGCGCCCGCGCGCGACGCCGACATCGGCATCGAAGCCGTCAACCACGGCGCCGATGCGGTCTACATCGGGGGGCCGTCATTCGGCGCGCGCGCGGCCGCCTCCAACGACATCGCCGATATTGCGCGGCTGGTGAACCACGCGCATCGCTACAACGCGCGCGTGTTCGTCACCCTCAACACCATCCTGCGCGACGACGAACTCGAACCGGCGCGCCGGCAAATCCATCAACTCTACGACGCCGGCGTCGACGCGCTCATCCTCCAGGACGTGGGCCTTCTGGAGCTCGACCTGCCGCCGATCCAGCTGCACGCCAGCACCCAGACCGACATCCGCACCCCGGAGAAGGCACGCTTCCTGCAGGACGTGGGACTGAACCAGATCGTGCTCGCGCGCGAGCTCGATCTCGGCCAGATCGCCGCCATCCGCGCCGCCACCCGGCCGGAAACGACCCTGGAATTCTTCGTACACGGCGCGCTGTGCGTCGCCTACAGCGGCCAGTGCTACATCAGCCATGCCCACACCGGGCGCAGCGCCAACCGCGGCGACTGCTCGCAGGCCTGCCGTCTGCCGTACCAGGTCACCGACATGGAAGGCCGCATCGTCGCGCACGACAAGCATGTTCTTTCCATGAAGGACAACAACCAGAGCGACAACCTCGAAGCGCTGATCGACGCCGGCGTCCGCAGCTTCAAGATCGAAGGCCGCTACAAGGACATGGGCTACGTGAAGAACATCACCGCCCACTATCGCACGCTGCTGGACGCGCTCATCGAGCGCCGCCCGCAATTCGCGCGCGCGTCCGCCGGCCGCACGGCGTTCGCCTTCACGCCCGACCCTGAGCAGAACTTCAACCGCGAGTTCACCGACTACTTCGTCAGCGGCCGCAAGGACGACATCGGCGCGTTCGACACGCCGAAGAATCCCGGCCTCTTCATCGGCTACGTCAGCAAGGTCGGCGACAAATGGGTCGACCTGCAGACCGATTCGCCCGACATCGTGCTGAACAACGGCGACGGCCTGTGCTACTACACGCTGCAGAAGGACCTGACCGGCCTCGCGATCAACCGCGCCGAGAAGCAGGGCGCGGGCGTGTGGCGCGTGTTTCCGAAAGACCCGATGACGGGCTTCAAGGACCTGCGCGCCGGCACGCTGGTCAACCGCAACCGCGACATGAACTGGACTCGCCTGCTCGACAAACCCTCCAGCGAGCGTCGCATCGGCGTGTGGCTGCGGCTGGACGAAACCGATGCTGGATTTGCGCTGACGCTGACCGACGAGGACGGCCGCACCGTGAGCGTGGAAGCCGCGCACGCGAAGGAGGCAGCCAAGGATGCCGCCAAGGCCGAGGCGACGCTGCGCGAGCATCTCGGCAAGCTCGGCACCACGCCGTTTGCGGCCATGGGCATTGCGCTCGAACTGAAGCAGCCCTGGTTCGTGCCGGCGTCCTTTCTCAACGCGCTGCGCCGCGATGCCGTTGCCGCGCTGGAAGCGGCGCGCGCCGCCGCTTATGTCCGTCCGGCGCGTGCGCAGGCGGCCGAGCCGCCGGCGATCTATCCCGAAGACACGCTGAGCTATCTGGCCAACGTCTACAACCACAAGGCGCGTGATTTCTACGCGAAGCACGGCGTCCAGGTCATCGCCGCCGCGTACGAGAGCCACGAGGAAACCGGCGAAGCCTCGCTGATGATCACCAAACACTGCGTGCGCTATTCGCTTTCCCTGTGCCCCAAGCAGGCCAAGGGCGTGGTGGGCGTCCAGGGCACCGTGCGCGCCGCGCCGCTGACGCTCATCAACGGCAGCGAAAAGCTCACGCTGCGCTTCGACTGCAAGGCGTGCGAGATGCACGTGGTGGGAAAATTGAAACCGGCGGTCGCCAGAAACAGCGCGCCGTTGGCGTTCTACAAAACGCGGGCCTAAAGGGTCTCGGCGAGCTTTTCCAGGAAGGCCGTATGCCGCGCTTCCGCCTTGTGAAAGGCCGCGATCAGCCGCTCGGCGTCTTCGGTCAGGCGGCTGCCGGCGGGGCCACTTTCGACCAGCGGCGACTGCCATGCGCCGTTGATCGCGTCCACCGCATCCCACGCGGCCTTGTAGCTCATCTTCATGGCCTTGGCGGCCTTGGAGATGGAGCCGGTTTCGCGGATGCGCTGCAGCAGTTCGACGCGGCCGCGGCCGAGGAAATTCCTGCCCTCGAGCGTCAGCCAGAAGCGGCCGTCCGCCCTGAGTTGTGCTGTTTTTCGGGATCGCGTCGTCATGCGGCGAGTGTAGCAAACGACCATTGCCGTTCGCGAGCGGGCGGCACAGAATTGAACAATCTTGAAATTTAAGGAGAGTGCCATGAAAAAACTGCTCGTCGCATGCGCGATGCTCAGCCTGCCCCTGACTGCCCAGGCCGCCGAAAGCTACACCGCGCTGTTCAAGGCGCAGGGCGAATTTCAGGATGTGCGCGATATGCTTCAAATAGCGATCGAGGGCAAGGGCCTGAAGATCACCAACACCAATCACATCGGCGGCATGCTGGACCGCACCGGCAAGGATATCGGCGAGACCCGCAAGGTGTACGAAAAC
>JBAQND010000255.1:0-1967 GCA_049303455.1 Thiobacillus sp. | reverse complement strand
CGCCAATGCAGCGCACTTGGCAAAATCGATCAAGCAGCTGCGGAGTGGCAAGGCGAAGAAGCGCGAGTTGGCGCACGCCTGATGCGGCATTTCGTGTTCACCCCGGCCGCGTGGTCGGATTATGTCTGGTGGCAGGGGCAGGGGCAGGGGCAGGACGGAAAGACGCTGAAGCGTATCAACGCGTTGCTGGAAGCGGCCGCGCGCGATCCGTTCACCGGTATCGGCAAGCCCGAACCGCTGCGCGGCGATCTGAGCGGCTTTTGGTCGCGGCGCATCGACGACGCGAACCGGCTGGTTTACGAGGCGACGGATGAAGAAATCCGGGTCATCGCGTGCCGTTATCACTATGGGTCGAATTGAAGCGGGAAAACACAGCGAAATCGTGACCGATCTCATCCCACAATATCGTGTCTGACCCCATTTTTTTTTGCTGTTGCATGTTACGTTCTTGCACACTATGGTTATGATACATGTAACGGTTAAAAGGAATTTCGATGGCCACCCCTGTTGCTGAACGCGTACAAAAGCGGCGAAATGCGCTGCGCATGGCCGGGCTTCGGCCTATTCAAATATGGGTGCCCGATACCAGGCGTCCAGGCTTTGCCGAAGAATGCCGGCGTCAATCGAAACGAGCCGCGCAGGCTGATCGGGCAGACGTGGAAATGATGGATTTCATGGATGAAGCCTTGTCCGATGCAGATGGCTGGACAGCATGAACCGGGGTGATTTCGTGACCATCGCCATGCAAGGCGATTTTGGCAAGCCAAGACCCGCCCTGGTGATTCAGTCCGAGCAGTTCAACGAGCACGCAACCGTGACGGTCTTGTTGGTGTCGAGCACGCTGGTCGATGCGCCGTTGTTCCGTGTAAGCGTCCAGCCAGACAAGATAAACAACATGCAAAAGTCGTCGCAGGTGATGGTGGACAAGGCGATGACCGTGAAGCGGGACAAGCTCGGCGCGGCGTTTGGTTCGGCCAGTGATAAGGTCATGCTGGAAGTCGGACGTTGCCTGGCGGTGTTTTTGGGGATTGCCAGGTAGCGCATTCCCAAGAAAGTTGAGAATAATCGTGTCCGGCCGTTCGCAGTATGGGTCGAATTGAAGCTGGAAAACACGGCGGAACATCGTGATTGAACTGCCCCGGGTATTTCGGAGCCTGTCATTGGGAGCGTCTTGCGTGAAACTGAGTGGCTACGCCGCCTTTTCCAATGGCTGATGGTCGCATTTGCTGACCGACAGGATTTCAACGCCAACAACCTTGCCCGACTCGTCGAAGTCCAGGATGATACCGGGCTGCACCTGCTCCGATTCAATGATCTTCGCTTCGCCAAGGCGGACGTACAGCGCGTCAGCGGTCGGGTCATATTCGATTTTCATAACTTTCCTTTCATTGTCCGGTCCAAATAAATGGTAACGATCAACGGCGGCTCTTTCGTCGCATTGTAGATCACGCGCAACACGCGATCACCGAAATCCGGTATCCGCTTCAATGCGTGATGGAGCGTCGGATCGCTTTCATGGGGCAACAGCAGATCCGGAGCGTTCATCGCGGCATCTAACCATTCGGGCGCGATTTCGCGCTCCCGGATAATTGTTTCCGCATGCGCACTCAATACATAAGCCATGGCGCAGTCTAGCATTTCGCGGTGTTTTCTATTGAGGCGGGAAAGGCAAGCTCGCTGCTCAGTGACGGAAATTGTCAGCTCGTGCCGCTGGGGGGCAGGGCGGCTGGCCGGGACGGGGCTGCCGCGGTTCCGGTCGGACTGGCAAAACAGCAACAGAATCAATGGATGCCTGCCTGCCGGCGCAGTTTTTCCCGGCGATGTCTAAAGTTGGCACGGCGTCTGCACGTTAATGAGCCAGACACGGGGGGCTCGTGTTCAATTTGCCCAAACTTAAGGAGATTTGAAATGCGTAAAGTTCAACAAGGTTTTACTTTGATCGAACTGATGATCGTGGTGGCGATTAT
>JBAQND010000254.1:0-1919 GCA_049303455.1 Thiobacillus sp. | reverse complement strand
TATTGCAGGAAGCGGGTTTCGATCGGGCCGTTGAACAGCGGGATGCGGCGGCTGGCCTTGAGTCCGAGCAATTTCGGCAACAGGGGATCGCCGGAAATGATCCACGCCTCCCAGCCGGAAAAATTCTTCTTCAGCCAGTCGCCCAGCCGCGGGTACCACTCGGCCAGTTCCTCGGCCTCGCCGATGCGCTCGCCGTAGGGCGGGTTGGTGACGATGGTGCCAACCGGCGTCGGCGGCTTCAGGTCCAGCACATCGGACACGCTCAGCTCGATCACGTCCGCATAGCCCGCGGCGGCGAGGTTGTTGCGTGCCTTGTCGAGCACCCAGCGGTCCTGATCGGCGCCGAAAATGGGCAGGCGGGCGAGCGGCTTTTCCTGCGCCTGCGCCTCCGCCTTGATGCGTCGCCACAGCGCCGCGTCGAAATCGCGGTAGTGCTCGAAGGCGAAATGGCGCCCCCGTCCCGGCGCCCGGTTCAGCGCCATGTCCGCCGCCTCGAGCAGGATGGTGCCGGCGCCGCACATCGGGTCGAGTAGCGGCGTGCCGGGTTCCCAGCCGGACAGCAGCAACAGGCCGGCGGCAAGATTTTCCTTGAGCGACGCCGCGCTCGCCTCGCGCTTGAAGCCGCGCTTGAAGAGGGGCTCGCCGCTGGTGTCGAGATAGAAGGTCACCGCGTCGGACGTGAAGAACGCATACACCGGCACGTCGGGCGCTTCGGTGTCGACGCTGGGGCGTTCATGCGTTTCCTCGCGGAAGCGGTCGCAGATGGCGTCCTTGATTTTGAGCGTGATGAAGTTGAGGCTCTTCAGCGGCGCATTCTGCGCGCCGACCTTCACCGCGATGGTTTTCTTCACGTCGAACCAGTCCGGCCACGGCAGGTCGAGCGCGGCGCGGTAGATGTGCTCTTCCTTGCGGTAGCGGGTGAATCCGACCTTGCGCAGAATGCGGGTGGCGATGCGCGAGCTGAGGTTGACGCACATCTCGGCGGCCGCGTCGGCCATGAACAGCACGCCGGCCGGCACCTGGCGCACCACCTCGGCGCCGGCGGCTGCCAGTTCGGTTTCGAGCAGCGCCTCCAGTCCGCGTGGGCACGTGGCGAAATGGCTGGCAGGCGGCAGCGACTCGCGTTCGGGACGAACGGGATGCGGCGTTTTGGTGCGACGGGATTCGGGTTTCAAAAAACACTTTCAGAAAGGGGGATACTTAAATTCTTCACCACCAGAGACACGGAGAACATCAAAAACAAAGCCATGCATTTTTGCTGATTCACGCCATCGGATGAAAATGGCTTCGGCAATAACAGTTTTTACTCCGTGTCTCTGTGGTGAATGCATTTCGTTTTTTAGATTAAAACGGCTTCAGCACCACCAGCAGCACGACCACCAACAGCACGATCACCGGTATTTCATTAAACCAGCGGAACCATACGTGCGACTTGGCGTTCTGTCTTGCTTCGAACTGACGCAACAGGCTTTTGCAGACATGATGGTAGCCGACCAGCCCCACGACCAGCGTGAGCTTCGCCCACATCCAGTTCATGTCGATCGGGAAATACGCAAACCACAGCCAGAAGCCGGTAATCAGCGTCAGCCACATGATGGGCGACACGAAACGATACAATTTGCGCGCCATGATCAGCAGGCGGTCGTACGCAGCATCGTTGGTTTCCATCGCCAGGTTGACGAAGATGCGCGGCAGATAGAACAACCCGGCGAACCAGCTCACCACCATCACGATATGAAACGACTTCAGCCACAGCATGGATAGACAAGCTCCCAGGAAAATAAAGGCCGCCAGGAAATGGATGCCGAGTCCGCTGACCCTGATTTTACTGGGTTTGGTCGCCTGGCTGTGGTTTCGCCCGCCTGCCACCGTCAGCGAGGAAAATCATGCCGCGCCGCCGTGGGCCGTGACCCTGCCCG
>JBAQND010000253.1:0-8173 GCA_049303455.1 Thiobacillus sp. | reverse complement strand
TGAATCCATCAAGATCGAGAAGGAATTGAAGGAATTGTTGGGCGAACGCGGCGAACTCAACCGCATCCTGGGCGACGGCAATGCCCTGACGTCTCTGGTCATCGACGAGATCCGCGCCGACATGAAGCAATACGGCGATGACCGCCGCACCCGCATCGAGGCCGCGCAGTCGGTGACCGCCTCGACGACGAGCGAAGAGTCCATGGTGGACGAACCGGTGACCGTCATCGTGTCACTGAATGGCTGGCTTCGCACCCGGCAAGGCCATGGTGTCGACCGGGCATCCATCCAGTACAAGGCGGGCGATGGCGAAATGGCGGTCATCGAAACCCGGACGGTGAATCCGCTCGTCCTCATGGACAGCAGCGGCCGCACGTATACGCTTCGCATCTCCGACCTGCCCTCCGGTCGCGGCGATGGGGTTCCGTTCACCAGTCTCGTTGATCTGGCCAAGGGCGCGAAGCTGATTCATGCCCTGTCGGCGCCGCCAGAATCCCGCTGGCTGGTTTCAACCACGCTGGGCTACGGATTCATTGCCAAGTGTGCCGACATGGTGTCCCGGCAACGGGCCGGCAAGGCGTTCATGGCGGTCGAGGACGGCCAAATTCCCCTGCCTCCGGTCCCGACAACGGGCGACTGGGTTGCTGTTGCGGCAAGCAACGGCAAGGCCCTGGTGTTCCCCATCGAAGAAGTCAAGGAAGGCACCGGCGGCTAGGGCGTGCAGCTGATCAAGCTCGACGCGGGTGAAAGGATGATGGCGCTGACCGTATTCGACGGCCAGACCCTTATGGTGGAAGGCGCCGGAAAGGGCAAACGCAGCGGCAGGCTGAAACTTTCGGGCGAGAACCTGGCGCGCTACCGGATCCAACGAGCGAAGAAAGGCAGCCTCCTCGAAAAAGGGATGGTGGCGAGCAGGCTCTGGACAGATTGATCCTGGCTGTCCTATCTCTCATTGGTGCCGTCGAGCAGCGTCGGCAAGCTTCTCTCGGCTTCTCGACACGTCAACGTCTTCTGTTCATTCCAGACACTCGCGGGCTTGCAGATCTCGGTCAGCAATACTGCAGTTACCTGTCGCTCTGCTGCGCGCGACGCTGAACAGCAGCTTCTCGATTTGACGAATGCGAACTCTCGACCCCGAAGACTTGTCCGGTCTTCGGCATAATGGAGGGCCGCTATCTAAGGAATCTCAAAACAGATGGGGTTGTACTGGGCAAATATCTAGCGGAACCGCACCACGTCGACAATCACGAATAGATTGATTGCAAGGGAGGCAAATTGATCAGGCTGCTACACACCGCCGACTGGCAGATAGGCAAATGCTACGGGCAGTTCGAGCCGGATGAAGCGGCTCTGCTCGCCGAAGCGCGTTTCAACACCGTCGAGCGGCTCGCTGCGCTGGCGCTCGAACGGCAAGTCGATCTGATTCTGGTGGCCGGCGATGTCTTCGACGCCCAGGGCGTGTCCGACAAGACCATTCATCGTCTGTTTCATGCCATGCGAGGCTACGCCGGCCCTTGGCTGCTGATACCAGGCAACCACGATGCCGGCCTGGCCGAATCGGTCTGGACCCGAGCTGTCCGGCTCACAGCCATCCCCGACAACGTTCATGTCTGCCTGAATGCCGAGCCCCTGTTACTGGAGACACTCGGCGTCGCCATCCTGCCCGCACCGCTGACCCAGCGCCACACCTACAACGATCTGACCGAATGGTTCGCAAGCGCCGACACGCCCGCCGGCATGCTTCGCATCGGCCTGGCGCACGGCAGCGTTCAGGGCATCCTCGCGGAAGAAATCGACTCGGCCAACCCCATCGCCGCCGGCCGTGCCGAACAGGCCAGGCTGGATTACCTCGCCTTGGGCGACTGGCATGGCACCAAGCAGGTGGACGCGCGCACCTGGTACAGCGGCACGCCCGAAACCGACCGCTTCAAGGCCAACGACTCCGGCCAGGCGCTGCTGGTCGAACTGGCCGGGCCGGGTGAGTCAGCCGTGGTCACCCCGATTACAACCGGGCAATACCTCTGGCAGTCGCTGGCCATGACGCTCCAGGTCGCCAGCGACATCGATCAAGTTCTGTCGCAACTGGCCGAATTCGGCCAGACCGACGTGGTGAAACTGGTCCTGTCCGGCCAGACCGACCTCGCCGGGTATCGCCGTCTGCAAGCCTCGATTACTCAAGCACAAGGCCGGGCACGCTGCCTGCAAGCCGACCATTCGGCCTTGCGCCTGGAGCCCACCGACGAAGACATCGACGCCATCCAGGCCGACGGCTACTTTGGCGAAGTCATCGCCGAACTACGGGCCGGCCAGGACGGAGCCGAGGCTGATATAGCCCGCGATGCCCTGGCCCTGCTCGCCGGCATCCTCGACGAACGGCGGGCGGGGGCGACATCGTGAAGCTGACCCGCATCCGCATCGAACAATTCAAACAGTTCCGCCAGCCGTTTGAAATCGCCGACCTGGAATCCGGCCTGAACCTGTTCACCGGCGCCAACGAAGCCGGCAAGAGCACCGTGGTCGCGGCGATACGCGCCGCCTTTTTCGAGCGCCATCGTTCCGGCAGCGTCGACGACCTGCGCCCCTGGGGCGATGCGTCGGCCTCGCCCAGCGTCGAACTGGAGTTCACCGTCGGCGCCGATACCTACCGCCTCGGCAAGCGTTTCCTCGGCAAAAAACGCTGTGAGCTGCAGGTCGGCACGTTGCAACTGGACGGTGCCGAGGCCGAGGACCATCTCGCCGAGCTGCTTGGCTTCCAGCACGCCGGCAAGGGCGCCAGCAAAGCCGAACACTGGGGTATCCCCGGCCTGCTCTGGATCCAGCAAGGCAGCGCCCAGGATCTGCGCGAACCCGTCGGCCACGCCACCGACCACCTGCGCAGTGTCCTCAACACCTCCCTCGGCGAGATTGCCAGCAGCGGCGGTGACGAAGTCCTGGCGAAAGTCGAAGTGCTGCGCAACGAGTTGCTGACTGCCACCACCGGCAAACCGCGCGGCGCGTATCAGCAGGCGCTCGAACAGGCGACAACGCTGGAAGCCACCCTCCGGAGTCTGGACGCTGAAATTGCCGCCTATCGTGAAAAGGTCGACCGTCTGGCCACGCTGCGCCGCGACCATGCCGTCGACGAGGCCGAACAGCCCTGGACGGCTTTCCGCCAACAGGAACAAGCCGCAACGGCCAGTCTGGATGCCATCCGCCAGGTCGAGGCCGCCTTGCAATCAGACCGGCAACGCGCCGACCAGATCAAGGCACAAGTCAACCTGCTGCGCGGCCAACTCGATACCTTTGCCAGCCATGAGCAGGCAGTTGCTACCCGCCGGGCGGCGCTTGAAAACGCCGATAAGGAACACCACGCCAACAACACCTTGGTCGAGCAATGGCAATCCAGGACACAGGAAGCGACAGACCGTCACACCGCCTTGCGCGAGGCCCTGCGCCTGGCGCGGCAGGAAGCTATCCGGCATGATCTGGACCGCCAACTGGACGAGCTCAAACGCAAGCAGGAAATCACTGCCGACGCCCTCGCCCGGGCCGAGACCGAACAAGCCGCCCTGACCGCGCTGCAGAAGCAACTGGCCGAAACAGAGATCGATCCCAAAGATCTGAACACCCTCAAGGGGCAACAAAGCGAATTGCGCGAACTGCGTATTCGGCGCGATACGGCCGCCACCCGGCTTCTCTTCGCCTTGACTGACGGCAGCCGGATCGAGATCGGCCAGGAATCCGTCACCGGCAGCGGCGACCGCCTGCTGACCGAAACCACACGTGTCACCTTGCCTGGTCTGGGCCAACTCGACATCACCCCCGGCGGCGCCGACCTGGCCGAACTCGGCCGTCGGGAACAGGCCCTGGCCGACAGCCATGCTGCCCTGCTGCAACGGCTGGGCCTCGACAGGCTGGAAGCCGCCGAAGCCCGCCATCAAAGTTACACCCAGCACCAGGCCGAAGCCAGGACCGCAACCGCCACGCTCAAGGCCCTCGCCCCGAAAGGCATTGAAGCCCTGCGTGCCGAACTCACTGCTCACGACGCCCGTTCCGGAGAAATCGAACAAGCTCTCGCCCGCCTGCCGGTCGCGCCGGAAAACATTTCCGAACTCCCATCGGTCTCCCAAGCCGAAGCCGCCGAAGACTCCGCCCGACAGTCCCTCGACCAGCTCAACCAGCAACTCAACCAGGCGCGAATCGCCGCCGGCAACGCTCAGACCGCCCACGAATCCGCAGCCCGCGAACTGGCTGCCGCCCAGGCTGTGCTCGACGCACCCGACCGCGCCGCGCGTCTGTCGGCCGCCAATCAAAATCTGATCGATGCCCGCGCCGAGCAGGACAGCTTGGCCGAGCGCATCGAGGCACGGGCCCGGCAAGTCGCCGAGGCCAACCCCGGCATCCTCCAGCAGGATGTCGAACGCTTCCGCGCGAGCGCCGGGCAACTCGAAAAACAGCACGCCGAACGCCGCGACCTGTTGATGCGCCTGGAGGTCGAGCTACAGACCACCGGCGCCCAGGGGCTGGAAGAACGCCGGGCCGAAGCGGCGCGCGACCAGGAACAAGTCCGCCGCCGCAGCGACGAGCTGCAACGCCGCGCCCTGGCTCTCGACCACCTGCACAAGCTGCTGCGCGACAAGCGCGCCGTGCTGACCCGCAAACTCCAGGCGCCGCTGCAAAAGCACCTCAACCGCTATCTGCAACTGCTGTTCCCCCACGCCAGTCTGGACATCGACGAAAACCTCACGCCCGGCCCGCTCACACGCCCGGGCAGCAACGGTGCAGAAACCGGCCTGTTCGAAGAACTCAGCTTTGGCGCACGCGAACAAATGGGGGTCATCAGCCGCCTGGCCTACGCCGACCTGCTCAAGGAAGCCGACCGTCCCACCCTCATCATCCTCGACGACGCGCTGGTCCACAGCGACGAGACTCGACTGGCGCAAATGAAACGCCTGCTGTTCGACGCCGCAACACGGCATCAAATCCTGCTCTTCACCTGCCATCCCGCGAACTGGCGGGATTTGGGAGTGGGTGCAAGGTCGCTTGAAACCGTCCGCGCCAGCAACAAAGCTGGCTAATTATGGTGCGCTGAACCATAATGAACGCCATCCAGTTGTTTCGTCGCAAGTTCCAGCGCGGGAACGTCATCGTGGAAATGGTCATCTGGCGTCTGCCCAAAGCCACACCAGACCGGCCCCACGGCATCAAGTACCGCTTCTACTGCGGACGCGACAATGGGTGCCTTGTCCGCTACGACAACGAAGCCGGCAAAGGCGACCACCGTCACTACGGCGAACTGGAAGAGCCCTACGCCTTCACCGGCGTGGACCAACTGATCGAAGATTTTCGTAACGACTGCGCCCGCCTCGCGGGCTGGGAGTGGGACACATGAGCAAGGTTGAAATCACCATCACCACGCCAGCCCAGGCGTTGAAAGACGCTGCATCGGTCTGGCGGCGCATCGAAGCAGACGATGAGACCATCGTGCCCACCATCAGCTTCGGCTCTCCTTCGGAACTGTTCGCCGCCATCACCGACCGACGCCTGGAATTGCTGCGCCATGTCGCCAGCCATGAAGCGCTCAACATCCACCAACTCGCCCAGGCGCTGGGGCGCGACTACAAAAACGTCCACACCGACGTTAAGGCGCTGGAAGAACTGGGGCTGCTGGAACGGACAGACGGGAAACTGGTGGTGCCGTTTGATGAGATCGATATCAGGGTGGCGTTGCGGGAGGCGGCCTGAGGAAATAGCTTGCTTTCGTCTCTTGAAAATAGCGCGGTCCCACTTCGTTGCCAATCCCAATCCTAACTGTCGTCAAAGCCTCCTCATCACCTTCAGCAAAGAGATTTCTGCTTCGGCAGAGCATATAAAACAGGTTTTTTTGTTTTTTCAACGCGCCCTTGCGATACAGCTTCCGCAAGCCAACATTTGCTTTGGGCCTTCTCTAGTCCTAGCGCGTAGCGGATTTCCTCATCCGATTTAGCTCCTGTCTCAAGGAAAACTGAAATGCTATCCAAGAAAATCGGGAACATATCGAGCGAGGAGGTCTCAGCCGACTTTTTTTCCTCATTCGGTAATTCTGCAAGATCGTCGCTCCCCTCCTCAGGGACAGGGACTTCCGAGGCTTGGGATGATTTATCAACCGCCTGTTCAGGCATAGACAGCGGTGTTTCTTCCTTTGAATTCAGGTCGAACTTGGGCTGCACTGAATTGCCTTCTTGCGATTCAAAGTACGACTTCAATGAGTCACGACCCTCAAATGAATGATCGAAGCTTCGGGCGCCTCTGGCAATCAGTGCTCGGTTACCTGACTTTTCGCCCGAATCGCGCACGAACAGGGGCGTCCATGCGTGTCGAATGTCTTCAATCGCGCCGGCCCATGTACCCCCCTCCCCCTCGGCGGAGTCGACGACCACGGCATAGTCGGCCAAAGCATAGATATAACGATTACGCGCCATCGCATTGCCCGCATTGAAACCGGCCTCAGGATGGAACGGGGAAACGAGTACCAACTGGCCAGCCTGTAAGGCTTGCCGATTTTGCCGATTCACGCTGGCACGCAGAAGATCCGCCGAAAGCATTCCAAGCACATTACCGCCGGCATCGCCAGCTGCTTGCATGGCTGCGGCATCCACCCCCTTTGCACCGCCCGAGACGACCCTCATGCCATCTCTGACGGCGGCTTGCGCAAGCTCATGGGTAAACCTCAAACCAGACTCGGTGACGTCTCTTGAGCCGATGATCGCCACCCCCCCGGTATCCAACAAATCCAGTGCACCCGCTCCATACAGCAACGGTGGCGCCGATTGCCCAAGCTTTCGCTTCAACCGTTTTGGATAGGCGACGTCGCTACGCGACAGCACCCAGAGTCCGGAGCGCCTCCATTTTTCCAGCGCGAGCGCGAGCGCCGTACCCCTGCGCAGCAAAGCCCCGACCCTTTCCTGATCGAGCTTCATCTGGACCACTTCGCCCAAAAAGGTGGCGTCAACCTTAAGCAAATCGGCTGGGCGCAGTTTGCGCTCCAGCAACCAACGGGTCAGCGCCTCATACTCTTTTTGGGTCAGTGGCGAGTACTCGTTACGTTCGCTCCCAAAACGGCCACAGAGTAGAAGAATCGCCTCCGTGTCGGGCGATAAGGAAAAGCTCTCGGAATGGCTGTCAGTCATTGGTCTATCATTATTTCGCTGTCGTGGTTGCAAGGGTAAACGGATATACCGAGCCACTTCCAGCCTGTCTTAGCAGGGCGCAAGCCAAAGTCATTGTCCACCCCGAGTCGAACACATCGTCGACGAGAAGCAGAGGGCCGGAAATATCCGCCCCTGCAGGCTGAACCTCAAACGCACCGTCTAAATTGTGGCATTGGTGGTAACGATTCTCCATACCCTTCTGTTCTTCGGTATGTTTGACTTTGGCCAGCGCGGGAACAAAGGGAATGCCCAGCGCCTCGGCAAGCCTGCGGGTAAATTCCGAAACCAACTCAGGGTGACGCATGGAGGGAATACTGGTCACCCATGTTGGCCGCGGATTCATGTTCCAGCGTGATTGGATCATCTCCACCGATGCGGCCACCAGTTCATCGGAAAACTTTCCCGCGGCCTTGCCTTGCATGACCAACTCACCCCAGACCGGTTCGCCCCAGCGCGACAGAATCCGTCCTGGTTCGCCCCGAAGGGGCATGGGAATATTCGTGCCTGTCCAGCCATACAGCTCCATATAGGTAGGCAACGCGGAACGATCCCACTGTTTTTTCAGTTCCAGAACCATCTCGCTTTGGCGGACAAAACGTTGCGCCGCGATCAGGCGGGCTCGGGAGATGGTCGCCGGGACAACCGGGCTACCGAGGCAAACTTGGCATTTTCCGCAAGGCTTTGCCATGGGGTCATCCAATGCCATGGCCAGAAATTGCATCAGGCACTGCTCGTTGGTGAGATAGGCCTTCATTTGCGCCCATTCAAGCGTAAGCGTCCAGCCGTCCCACCTATAGTTTCCCGCTAAACCCATGCAATCTTGCCCCTTTTTCGGAGGGACACCAGATGGCGAAGCGGCATGGGCAGGAATTCTGGAGAGCGCATCTTGAAGCCTGGCGTCGGAGCGATCTGACGCAGAGGGAATACTGTGCGGCCCAAGGCTTGGGCGAGAAAGCGTTTTATCGCTGGCGGCGCAAGGAGCGGGAAGCCGCTGCATCGGCACA
>JBAQND010000252.1:0-19996 GCA_049303455.1 Thiobacillus sp. | reverse complement strand
CCGCGGACTGCGAGCAACCATGAAATTCCGCCTCTACCGCTACAACCCCGAATCCGGCGAAAAGCCCCACATGCAGGACGTCGAGCTCGACATCGACCCCGCCGGCAAGATGCTGCTCGATGCGCTCCTGGCGATCAAGGCGCAGGACGAGACGCTGTCCTTGCGCCGCTCCTGCCGCGAGGGTGTGTGCGGATCGGATGCGGTGAACGTCAATGGCAAGAACCGCCTGGCGTGCATCACGCCGCTGTCCGAACTCAAAGAACCCATCGAGGTGCGGCCGCTGCCGGGATTGCCGGTGATCCGCGACCTGATCGTGGACATGGAGCCGTTCTACAAGCAGTATCGATCGATCAAGCCGTGGCTGATCAACGACGACCCCGAGCCCGAGGTCGAGCGGCTGCAAAGTCCTGCGGACCGCGCGCTGCTCGACGGCGCCTACGAGTGCATCCTGTGCGCCTGCTGCACCACCGCCTGCCCGTCGTTCTGGTGGAACCCGGACACCTTCGTCGGCCCGGCGGGGTTGCTGCAGGCCTACCGCTTCATCGCCGATTCGCGTGACGAGGCGACCGCCGCGCGGCTCGACAATCTGGAAGACCCGTACCGGCTGTATCGCTGCCGCGGCATCATGAACTGCGTCGACGCCTGCCCCAAGGGGCTGAATCCGACGGCGGCGATCGGCCGCATCAAGTCGCTGCTGGTGAAGCGGCGTGTCTGACGCCCTGACCTGGCGTTGCCGGCGCGGACTGCTGGAACTGGATCTCTGGCTGGGTGGCTTTTGGGCGGCGCACCGCGCTACACTCCAGCCTTGCGAGACAGCGGCGCTGGAGCGGCTGCTGGGCCTGTCGGACATGGACATCCTCGACCGACTGCACGGCCGCGCGCCTGCGGGCGATGCCAGGCTGGAAGCGCTCATTCAACGCCTGCAACACTATCGGGCAGCAACACTTTTGGAATTGCAATGACAAAAACCGTCACCCTCACCTTCAGCGACGGCAGCCCTTCGATTGAACTACCGATCGAGCAGGGCACCTACGGCAAGCCGGTGATCGACATCCGCGCGCTCGGTTCGCACGGCTACTTCACCCACGATCCGGGCTTCACCGCCACCTCCAGCTGCACCTCGGCGATCACCTACATCGACGGCGACGAAGGCCTGCTGTATTACCGCGGCTACCCGATCGAGGAACTCGCCTACCAGTCGGACTACATGGAGGTCAGCTATCTGCTGATCCACGGCGAACTGCCGACGGCCGAGCAGAAGATGTCGTTCGTGCAATCGATCCGCCATCACACCCTGCTGCACGACCAGATGGAAAACGTGTTCCGCGGCTTCCGCCGCAGCGCGCACCCGATGGCGGTGATGATCGGCGTGACCGGCGCGATGTCGGCCTTCTATCACAAGGGGCTGGACAACTTCGATCCGCAGCATCGCGCCATCGTCGCCCATCGGCTGATCGCCAAGATTCCCACGGTGGTGGCGTGGGCCTACAAGTTCAACGAGGGGCAGCCCTTCGTCTATCCGCAGAACCGGCTGTCGTACGCCGAGAACTTCCTGCACATGATGTTCTCCAGCCCGTGCGAGCCCTACGAGCCGAACCCGGTGCTGGCGCGCGCGCTTGACCGCATTTTCATCCTGCACGCCGATCACGAGCAGAACGCCTCGACCTCGACCGTGCGCCTGGCCGGCTCCAGCGGCGCCAATCCGTATGCCTGCATCGCCAGCGGCATGGCCTCGCTGTGGGGGCCGCTGCACGGCGGCGCCAACGAGGCGGTGCTGAACATGCTGGAGGAGATGGACGATGTCTCGAAGATCCCGGGATTCATCAAGCGCGCCAAGGACAAGTCCGATCCGTTCCGCCTGATGGGATTCGGCCACCGCATCTACAAGAACATGGATCCGCGCGCCGCGATCATCCGCCAGACCTGTTACGAGGTGCTGGACGAGCTCGGCCTGCGCGACGATCCGCAGTTCAAGATCGCGCTCGAACTCGAACGCATCGCGCTGGAGGACGACTACTTCATTGAGAAGAAGCTCTATCCCAACGTCGATTTCTATTCCGGCATCATCTTCCGCGCCCTGGGCATTCCCACCAGCATGTTCACCGCGCTGTTCGCCATGGCGCGCACCGCCGGCTGGGTGGCGCAGTGGCAGGAAATGCTGTCCGACCCCGCGCACAAGATCGGCCGCCCGCGCCAGCTCTACACCGGTTCGGCGCGGCGCGCGTTCGTGCCGCTGGACCAGCGCGGAGCCTGAACCCGCAAGCCTTCCCACATGAGCGCGCCTGACTGGTCCCGAACGTCCCCGCTGTATGCCGGCAATGCGGCCTATCTGGAACAGTTTGGCGACGATGCGCTGGCGCCCTGGCTGACGCAGCCGCTGCCGGGCACCACGTCAGCATCCGATGCTGCCCAGGTCGCGGTGCTGCGGCTGATCAATGCCTACCGCTACCTGGGGGTGCGCCGCGCCGAACTCGACCCCCTGCGGCGCTTCGAGCCGCCGCCCACGCCCGAACTCGATCCCGAGCACTACGGGCTGACCGAAGCGGATCTGACTCGGGAATTCGAGTCCGGCTCGCTGTTCGGGGTGGAGCGCACCACCCTGGCCGACATCCTGAAACGGCTCAGCGCGGCCTATTGCGGGCATGTCGGCATCGAATACATGCACATCACCGATGTCGCCCGCAAACGCTGGCTGCAGGAGCGCATCGAATCGCCGCAGGGCCGCTTCGGGGTGTCCATCGACCTGAAGAAAAAGCTGCTCAAGCGCCTGACCGATGCCGAGACGCTGGAGAAATTTCTGCACACCCGCCACGTCGGCCAGAAGCGTTTCTCGCTCGAAGGCGGCGAGAGCCTGATTCCCCTGCTCGACCAGGTGATCGCGCGCTGTGCCCGCCACGGCGCCAAGGAAGTCGTGATGGGCATGGCCCATCGCGGGCGCATCAATGTGCTGGCCAACATCATGGGGCGCACCATCGACAGCCTGTATGAGGAGCCGACCAATGGTGTGCCCGGCTCGCCGCTGTCGGGCGACGTCAAGTACCACCAGGGTTTTTCCACGGACTTCACGACGGATTTTGGCCCGGTGCACGTGGCGCTGGCGTTCAATCCATCGCATCTCGAAATCGTGCATCCGGTGGTGCGCGGCTCGGTGCGCGCGCGCCAGGACCGGCGCGGCGACGTGCTCGGCTACGAGGTGGTGCCGGTGATCCTGCACGGCGACGCCGCGCTGTCGGGGCAGGGGGTGGTGATGGAAAGCCTCAACATGTCGCAGACGCGGGGCTTCCGGAACGGCGGCGCGATCCATGTCGTGATCAACAACCAGATCGGCTTCACCACCTCCGACCCGCGCGACGTGCGCTCGACGCTGTACTGCACCGACGTCGCCAAGATGGTCGAGGCGCCGGTGCTTCACGTCAACGGCGACGACCCCGAGGCGGTGGCGTTCGCGGTGCAGACGGCGGTCGATTACCGCTACACCTTCCACAAGAACGTATTCATCGACCTGGTGTGCTACCGCCGCCACGGCCACAACGAACAGGACGAACCGCTCGCGACCCAGCCGCTGATGTACCGCCGCATCCAGGCGCATCCCAGCACGCGCACGCTGTATGCGCAGCGGCTGGTCGACGAGGGCGTGCTGACGCAGGCGCAGGCCGACGATCTGGTCGACGACTGCCGCGAGCGGCTGGAGCACGGCGAATCGCTGAGCCCGCCCGCGCTGTCCGATTTCAAGGCCACCTACAGCATGGACTGGGGCCGCTTCAAGGGTGGCCCGGCCAGCGAGGTGCCGACTGCGGTGCCGGCCGATCGCCTGGATTTTCTGGGCGAGCGCATCACCACCCTGCAGCACGAAATCGAACTCCATTCGCGGGTGCAGAAGGTGCTGGACGATCGCCGCCGGATGCGCGCCGGCGAACTGCCATTGGACTGGGGCTACGCCGAGAACCTGGCCTACGCCAGCCTGCTCGACGCCGGCCACAACGTGCGGGTGTCGGGCCAGGATTCGGCGCGCGGCACCTTCTTCCACCGCCACGCCGTGTGGCACGACCAGAAGCGCGAACGGCGCCAGAGCGGCGTCTATGTCCCGCTCGAGCATATCCACAACCAGCAGGGCGACTTCACCATCATCGATTCGCTGCTGTCGGAAGAAGCCGTGCTGGCGTTCGAATATGGCTACGCCACCGCCGACCCCGACACCCTGGTGGTGTGGGAGGCGCAGTTCGGCGACTTCGCCAACGGCGCGCAGGTGGTGATCGACCAGTTCATCGCCAGCGGCGAAGCCAAGTGGGGACGGCAGTGCGGCCTGACGCTGCTGCTGCCGCACGGCTTCGAGGGGCAGGGGCCCGAGCACTCCTCGGCCCGGCTCGAACGCTTCCTGCAACTGTGCGCGCAGGACAACATCCAGGTCTGCGTGCCGACCCTGCCGGCGCAGATGTTTCACCTGCTGCGCCGGCAGATCGTGCGCCCGCTGAGGAAGCCGCTGGTGATCATGAGCCCGAAGAGCCTGCTGCGTCATCCCGCCTCCACCTCGTCGCTGGCGGACCTGGCGAGCGGCGCCTTCCTGCCAGTGATCGATGACCCGCTCGCACCGCGCCAGGCGAAACGCGTGGTGGCATGCAGCGGACGCGTGTGGTTCGACCTCGAGTCCGCACGCGAGGCGCGCGGCCTCGACGACGTTGCGCTGGTGCGCGTCGAGCAGCTCTATCCTTTCCCCGAAGCGGAATTCCGCGCGGCCCTCGACGCCTATCCGCAGGCCGCCACCTTCGTCTGGGCGCAGGAAGAACCGATGAACCAGGGCGCCTGGTACCAGACCCTGCACCATCTCAATCATTGCGCGCCGGATGGCAAGCGTTTCCATTACGCCGGCCGCCCCTCCGCCGCCGCGCCGGCGTCGGGCTATCTGTCGCGCCACCGGGCGGAGCTGGAAACCTTGCTGACCGATGCCCTGGAGACCCCCCATGAAGCTTGAAGTGCGTGTGCCGACGCTGTCTGATTCGGTTGCCAGCGGCACCTTGTTGCCGTGGCACAAGCAGGTCGGCGAGACCGTCGCGCGCGACGAAACCCTGGTCGACCTGGAAACCGACAAGGTGATCCTGGAAATTCCCGCGCCGGCGTCCGGCACCCTGGTCGAACTGCGTCAGCCGGAGGGCGCAGTGGTCAAGGCCGACGAGGTGGTGGCGGTGATCGAGACCGGCGAGAGCGCGGTGTCGCTCCCCGCCGCCGAGAAACCCGCGCCGCCGGTTGCCACTGCCGCCGTGTCGCCCGTGCCCAGCGTGCCGCTGCCTGCAGCCGCAGCGGAGCCCGTCGCCGCGTCGGGCGAAAGCCGCCGCGAGCCGATGTCGCGGCTGCGCAGTCGCGTCGCCGAACGCCTGGTGGCGGCGCAGCACACCGCCGCCATGCTCACCACCTTCAACGAGGTGAACATGCAGCCGGTGAACGAGCTGCGCCAGCGCTTCAAGGCCGAGTTCGAGGTCAGGCACGGCGTCAAGCTCGGCTACATGTCCTTCTTCGTGCGCGCGGTGTGCCAGGCGATGCGGCAGTTTCCCGTCGTCAACGCCGCCATCGACGGCAGCGACATCGTGTGGCACGGCGACGTCGACATCGGCATCGCCATCTCCAGCCCGCGCGGGCTGGTGGTGCCGATCCTGCGCCGCGCGCGGACCCTGTCCTCAGCCGCAATCGAGGCGGCCATCGCCGACTTCGCGCGCCGCGCGCGCGACGCCAAGCTCACGCTGGAGGACCTCTCCGGCGGCACATTCTCCATCACCAACGGCGGTGTGTTCGGTTCGCTGTTGTCGACGCCCATCCTCAACCCGCCGCAGTCGGCCATTCTCGGCATGCACACCATCCAGGAACGCCCGGTCGCCGAAAACGGCCAGGTGGTGATCCGCCCGATGATGTATCTGGCGCTGACCTACGATCACCGGCTGATCGACGGCCGCGACGCGGTACAGTTTCTGGTGGCGGTGAAGGCCGCGCTGGAAGCGCCGGATTCGCTGCTGGAGGAGGCATGAGCATGGCGGACAACCTGGTCGAAGTCAGCGACCTGCATTTCGCCTACGAGGAGAATCGGGTGCTGCGGGGCGTCAGCCTCGCCATTCCCCGTGGCAAGGTGGTCGCCATCCTCGGCGTCAGCGGCTGCGGCAAGACCACGCTGCTGCGCCACATCGGCGGCCAGTTGAGGCCGTCGCGCGGCAGCGTGACATTCGACGGCCAGGTGGTCCACACGCTGGGCAGCAAAGCGCTCTACGCGATGCGCCGCAAGATGGGGATGATGTTCCAGGTCAGCGGCCTGTTCAGCGACCTGTCGGTGTTCGACAACATCGCCTATCCGATGCGCGAGCACACCGACCTGCCGGAAGACGTGATCCACGACCTGGTGCTGATGAAGCTCCACGCCGTCGGCCTGCGCGGCGCGCGCGACCTGATGACCAGCGAACTGTCGGGCGGCATGGAGCGCCGGGTGGCGCTCGCCCGCGCGATCGCGCTCGACCCCATGCTGATCATGTACGACGAGCCCTTCGCCGGCCTCGACCCGATTTCGCTGAACACCATCGCTAACCTGATCCGCCGGCTCAACGATGCGCTCGGGCTGACCTCGATCATGGTGACCTACGACGTCTCGGAATCGCTGAAGGTCGCCGACTACGTCTATTTCATCCACGATGGCGTGGTGGTGGCCGAAGGCAATGCCGCCGAGATGGTCGACTCCAGCGATCCCTTCGTCCACCAGTTCGTCCATGCGAAACCGGACGGACCGGTTGCCTTCCAGTATCCCAGCCGACCCTACGCGGACGAGCTGGAAATTCCCCCAGCCGCATCCTGACAGCGCGCGACGGGGTGTAATCAGGTTCAGTAAAGTCCCAAACCGCCGTTATTTCCCTCAGTCCAATTCATCCGGGGATAAGGTTCAGTGATCAGGGGCAATTTTCAATGTCGGTCGATTCAGGCGTGATTTTCACGCCCAGGAACTGAGCGCCGCCATTGCCGCCCGCGACACCCTGATCCAGGACAAGCCGAAATATGTGGTGGATGCCCTGCGCTTCAAGGGCGAGCTGCTCGTGACCCTGGGCCGGGCCGAGGAAGCGGAGGCGCTGTACCAGCAGGTGATCGCGATGCGCGCCATTCCCTGGGCGCGCCTGGGGCTTGCCCGCGCGCTGCACCTGCAAGCCAAGGATGAAGCCGCCGAGGCGATGCTGCGCGGCGTGATGGAACAGGCCCCTGAAATGGTCGCTGCATACGACCTGCTGTCCGATGTCTGCCTGGCCAGGCAGGATGAGAAAGCTGCCCGGGAAGCGCTCGAACAGGGGGTCGCCATTTCCGCCAGGACGGTTCGCCGGCAACAGAAACTGGGGGAAATCGCCCACACCAACGGCGATCTGGAAACCGCCCGCAGCGCCTTTGCCACTGTGCTGGAAAAGGGGCTGCATTCCGTTTTCGTCACGCCCAGCGATTTCGGCAACCTGTGCCGGGTGCAGCTGGAGCAGGGTGATGTGCGGGGCGCCGCCGCCACCCTGAAGTGAAGAAGAATAAAACCACCCTGCAGGCCAGCCTGGAAGGGCGACTGGTGATGGCAGTCACGCAGGGGATGGTGCAAATCAGGAGCGGCAACCTGAAGGATGCCGCGAAAGCCGTGGAAGACGCCATGGCACCGCGTGCTGGCGGAACGCGCGGCGATGCCGGTTTGCTGCTGGATATTATGGCCGGCGCCTGCATGGCCAGCGGCCGCCACGACGAGGCCGACGGCATCGTCGCCGAGGTGGCGCGCAATGCGCATGACAGCGAGGCCCTGCTGGCCCGGGCCCGAAAACTCTACGATGACGCCGGCCGTAGCGACGCCGGCACCGCCGTGCTTGCCGTGGCGACCGCCGGCGTGCGCAAGATCAACAACGAGGACGTGGTGCTGGCGCACCGGGGCGATTTCCGCACCGCGGTCGACAAGTTGCTGACGGCGTGCGCCGAAGCGCCCCACAATCCGCGCATCATGACGAACGCCGTATGGGTCATGCTGAAATTCATCGACCAGGCCGGCATGGACGAACGGATGATCGGGATTGCCAGGCGCCATCTGGATGAAGCGGAACGCCAGGCCCCCGGCCACGCGCGCATCGCAGGCCTGCGCCTGCGCCTGAAAAACGTGGAAAGCCGGTTCGGCATCCAGCGGAAAGCCGCTGCATGAAATTCAACGGCACCGACCTGTATGCCGCGCTGATCCACGAGCTGAAGAACGACCTCGGCCTGCTGACGCTGACCCTCGACGGCATTCCCCAGCAGGGCGAGCGCGAGCACGATGCCACGGTCGATGCGGCGCGGCTGCTGTGTCAGGGCGTGGTCGACCGGCTGTAGCAGTCGCTGCTGACCTACAAGGCGATCGACCAGCCGATCCGCCCGGCCATCGATGCCTGGTCGCCGCAGGATGCGGTGCACGAAATGCGGGACCGGGCGGCGGTGCTCGCGCGCGGCCGCATCCGGGTCGAGGCCGTGCTGGCGCCGGATGTGCCGGAAATCTGGTTCTTGGATCGCGATCTGGTTGAAATGGCTCTGGTCAACGCCATCCACAATTCGCTTGCCCACGCACGTTCGGCGCTCAGTATCGAAGCGAGCATGACGGAAGGCTGCCTCGCCCTGACGGTACATGACGACTCGGCCGGCTATCCGCAACACATCCTGGCCGGCGGGGCCGCAAAGGCTGCCTTTCAGGCAACGGGAACCGGCCTCGGCCTGCAGTTTTCCAGATTGATCTCGCAAAGCCACGACAATCAGGGGCGCCGGGGCGAGCTGCGCTTGCACAACTATCAGGGCGCGGTGTTCTGCCTGCTGCTGCCCTGATCCCCCGCGCGGATTTCGCCTGCCTATTCCGCCAGCAGCGTCACCGTGGATGCGGCCGTCGCCGTGTCGATGTCGAACTGCACCACGCAGTATTCGTTCAAATCGTCGATCGGCGTCGGATCGTCCGCGCAACTGCAGCCGGCGATGATTCCCGTATAGAAAATCCCCGCCTTCACCCGCAGCAGGCCGGCATCCTCGCTGGCGCTGATGAGCATTGCCTGGAACGGCCGCTCCGTGACGTGGCTGCTGCGGGCCAGGCCCTGCTGCAGCGGCAGCTTGGTGGCGTCCAGTTGCGCGACTTCCTGGCTGAAAACATCCTTGAAGGCGGGCGTACCCCAGGCGTTCAGTGATTTGGGCAATCGGATCATGGGCGGTCGTCTCCTGTGGGTGTGAGCCGGGCGCATTTACGCCGCCACCGCTTCGCCCCAGTAGTTGAAGGTCAGCGGCCTCGGCCCGGGCAGGTATCGCGTCTGCAGGGCATCGCAGCGGAAGCCGGCCACCGCCAGCAGCGCCGGAATGTCGCGGTCGAGATGGCAGCCGCCGGCGATCTTCTGCCAGTGCGGCGTCAGCCTGGCCTGCCAGCGCCGCACGCGGGCGTCGGGCGCGCGGCCGTGCTCGCAGAACAGCAGCCTGCCGCCCGGCGCGAGCACGCGGCGCATTTCCCTCAGCGCCGCGACCGGATCGGGGATCGTGCAAAGCGTGTAGGTGGTGACGACGGTGTCGATGCTGGTGGCCTCCAGCGGCAGCGTCTCGGCCGAAATGCCGACCAGTTCGACGTCGAGCCCCGCCTGGGCGATGCGCTTCGCCGCCAGCCGGTGCATCTGCAGCGCGGGATCCACGCCGATGATGTAGCGGACCCGGGACGGGTCGTAGAACGGCATGTTGAGGCCGGTCCCGATGCCCACCTCGAGCACGCGGCCGTGCGCCAGCGGCACGATCATCTCGCGCTGGCGGCGGGCCGGCTGCATGCCGCAGGCGAAGTCCACGAGGTGCGGCAGCAGGTGACGGTCGTACCAGCCAGCACTCATGCTGGTACCCGGGCAGGATCGGCTGGCCGCGGCTCAGACATGGGGAAAGCCAGGGTTGTGAGGGTGATGAGGCTGATGCGGGGTCCCATGGCTTTACTCCTCGTCAAGCGATCCGCCCGCATGGGGGGCCGCTTCTAGCGTTTCGATGAACCGGGTCATGTCAGCGTAGACCGGCTTCGAGTTCATGATGAAGGTGTGAAGGGCCGCCACCTCGACGGCCAGCGCTTGATGGCGGCCGGTGGCTTCCGACACGGCGAGGATGCCATCGTTGGCTTCCATGCCGAACGGCAGCCAGGATGCTCGCGGCCCGCCGACCCCGGCATAGATCCGGGTGGGAACCGCCGGCATCGGCAAGCGCAGCATGAACGACTCGTCCGCCAGCAATTGGCCCATCTCGCCCATCAATAACCGGTATAGCCGGCAGCTGGAAAAATGCCGGGCGGCCCTGCAGGCGAGCATCGGCGGCGCCAGGAAAATGCAGGCGGCGGGCGGGCGGTTTTGCAGATGGGCGAGCGCGGTCCGGATGATCACCGTCCCGAGCGAATGCCCCACCAGCGCGTAATGCCGGGTGTCCACCCGCCGCTCGATCCGCTTCACCAGGCGAGCGGTCGCGCCCTGCAGGCTTTCAAACGTGGGCGAGTAGCCAAACAGGACCGCATGGTGGCCGGCCTGCCGCAACCGCCGGCGCAGCCGCATCATGGAGAGCGGCGTTCTGCCCATGCCATGAATCAGCACCACATCCATGCGCGGTCAGGTCGCCGCGTCGGCAAGCAGCGCCTGGTAGACGGCGAGGTCGGCCGCCGAATGGCAGCAGAAGATCACTTCCCGGATGGCTGGAAACGCCGGCAGGGCGGCGCGCACCGTCGCGACGGCGACCCGGGCGGCACGCTCGACGGGATAGCCGTAAACCCCGGTGCTGATGCCCGGGAACGCCAGGCTGTGAATGCCATTCTGCGCGGCCACCTCGATGCAGCGCCGATAGCAGGACGCGAGCAATTCAGGCTCGCCCCGGTTGCCACCGTGCCAGACCGGGCCGACCGTGTGGATGACGAAGCGGGCAGGAAGCCGGTAGCCGCGGGTGAGTTTTGCGTCGCCGGTCTTGCAGCCGCCAAGGTTGCGGCATTCGTCCAGCAGGTCGGGACCGGCGGCGCGATGAATCGCGCCGTCCACGCCACCGCCGCCGAGCAGCGACGAATTGGCGGCATTGACGATGGCATCGACTGCCAGGGAGGTAATGTCGGCCTGAACGACACGCAGGACAGCGGGCATATTGGAATCGGGCGTTGCAGTGGTTTGTCCCGGGGCAGCATGAATGCTTTCAGGGCGCCAGGGAAGCGCGACGCGTGAGCCGCATCGCAGGATGCCGTGAAGGCTCGGCAGGCTCAGTCGGCCGGTTTCTCGTCGTCGGTCGTCTGCGGTGGAACCTCTTGCAACTCATCATCCTGAGGCGGATTCTCGCTTGTGCCTTCGGTTTTCCGCCGCAGCTTGTCTTCCTTCTTCTGCTTCTTGGCGAGGTCGCGCTGACGTTTCGCAAACGAATAATTGGGTTTGGCCATATGACGTCTCTTCTACTGGTTTCAAATTAAGTTTAATAGAGTAAGGCATTTACCCGTCGATTGTCTTCAGCAGTTCGCACGAATCGGCTAGACAGTTCAATCGCCGGGATAAAAACGAGCGGCGGAACGAATGGCAGCAGCGGATGCGGCCAGAGTTGCAGGCGTCTGAGATATGATGAAAAATTCGGATGATTGCTTGGCAGTCACCGTGCCGGCAACGTTCCCGTCTTGCAACCGGGGAAAAGGCAGGCCGCCAATGAGGGGAAGGGTATGAATACCAGTCAAGCCGGGGAACATCTGCTGCGCGAGGATGCGGAGTCGAGTCTGGGGGAGCGTTGCCGGCCAGGCACCGACCCCTCCCCCGGCCACACGACCGCGCACCTGCAGGAAGCGCTGCTTCAGGCGCAATTGGCGCTGGCGGAATCGCGCAAAAACGAGCAGCTTCTGGCGGGGCTGATTGAATCAGCCATGGACGCCATCATCAGCGTGGACGAGCGTCAGTGCATCGTGTTGTTCAACCCGCGCGCCGAGCGGATGTTCGGCCTGCCGGTCGCCGACGCCCTGGGCCTGTCCCTTGAGGTGCTGCTGCCGGAAGCGTCCCGCCAGCGGCATGCGGAACATATCCGCACCTTCGCCCACACCGGGGTGTGCAACCGTTACCCGATGGGCCCGGGCTGCGCCTACGGCCGGCGGGCCAATGGCGAGCTCTTCCCGGTCGAGGCGTCCATCTCCCAGATCAATGTGCAGGGCCGCCGGCTGTTCACCGTCATCCTGCGCGACATCAGCCAGCGCATGCATGACGAACAGGCCTTGCGCGAGAACGAGGAACGCCTGGCGCTGTTTGCCGCCACCACCTTCGAAGGCATTGTCATCAGCAAGCGCGGCCGCATCCTGGACTGCAACGAACAATTCGCGCGCAAGCTGGGCTATACGGTCAAGGAACTGACCGGCCGGCTCATCGACGACCTGATCGTGCCCGAGGATCGTGAACGCATCGCGGAAAACATCCGGCTCGGGCGCGAGAGCATCGTTGAACACGCGATGCTGTGCAAGGACGGCCGCCGCATCCTCGTCGAGGCCCACGGCAAGACGAGCCCGGCCGGTGCACCCGCTGGCCGCCGCTATACGGCAGTGCGCGACATCACCGGACGCAAGCAGATCGGGCAGGCATTGCGCGATAGCCAGGCGGACCTGAGACACGCCCAGTCCGTCGCCCGGATCGGCAACTGGCGGCTCAACATTCAACACAATGAATTGCAGTGGTCGGACGAGAACCACCGCATCTACGGCATCCCCCAAGGCCCCCCGCTGACTTATGAAACATTCCTCGCGACCGTGCACCCCGATGACCGGGCCTATGTGGACATGATGTGGCAGACTTGTTTGCAGGGCAAGCCCTATGACATCGAGCACCGGTTGGTCGTGGACGGCAAGGTGAAATGGGTGCGGCAGAAGGCCGAACTGGAATTCGACGACCAAGGGCAGCTGCTGGGTGGCTTCGGTACCAGCCAGGACATTACCGGCCTCAAACAGGCCGAGCTGGAATTGCTGGAAGCCAACCGGCGCAAGGACGAGTTCCTCGCCATGCTTGCCCACGAGCTGCGCAACCCGCTGACCCCGATCCGCAACGCCGCGCATGTGCTGGGGCAGCTGGAGATTCAGGAGCCGCGGGTGCAGTGGGCGCAGCGGATCATCGAACGACAGGTGGGCCACCTGACCCGTCTGGTGGACGACCTGCTGGACGTCTCGCGCATTGTTCGCGGCAAGGTGGCGCTCAAGGTGGCTCGTATCGAAGTGGCCGTCGTGGTGAACCAGGCCCTCGACATGGCCCGCCCCTTGATCGATGCCATGGGACACCGGGTTGCGGTGCGGCTGCCCGAGCACGCGGTCTATCTGGAAGGCGACCCGGTGCGGCTCGCCCAGGTGCTGCTCAACCTGCTGGACAATGCCGCCAAGTACACGCCGGCGGGCGGAAAGATCCAGCTTGACGTCAGCATTGCCGGGCCGGTGATCGAAATCAAGGTGTGCGACAACGGCATGGGCATTCCGGCCGAACTGCTGCCGCAAGTCTTCGATCTGTTCAAGCAGGGCGAGCGCACCCTGGATCGCAGCCAGGGGGGACTGGGAATTGGCCTCACCCTGGTCAAAGAGCTGGTGGAGATGCACGGCGGACTGCTGGAAGCGCTCAGCACAGGGGTGGGGCAGGGCTCAACCTTCACCATCTGGCTGCCTGCCCTGTGCGATACCCCCCTCATGGTCGACCAGGAAGCGCCGGCTGCCAGCCCTGCCGCGTCGCAATGCCGGGTGCTGGTGGTGGACGACGACGACGCCGTGGCCGACAGCATGAGCATGTTGCTGCAGATTAACGGCCATGACGTCAGGGTGGCGGCCAGCGGCAAGGCGGCGCTGGAAATCGCCCGCAGCTTCCAGCCCCAGGTTGCCCTGCTCGACATCGGGCTGCAGGGGATGGACGGTTACGAGGTGGCCCGGCAGTTGCGTGCTGAGCAGGGGGAAGACATCCGCCTCATCGCCGTGACGGGCTACGGCGATGAGGAAGCCCGCAGCCGTTCCGTCGCCGCCGGCTTTGACCAGCACCTGGTCAAGCCGGTGCCGCCCGCTCTCATTTACGAATTGCTGGCGGGAATCGGATACGGGCAGACTGCCTGACTGCCTGACAGACTGCCGCAATGAAATTCACGCAGAGCTACTTCTTCAATTAAATCAATTTATTGTGAAAATTTGTTAAAGCTGAATCGATATATCATGCATTCGGCAGCATGCAGGGCGGCCAGGTATTCGGGGCAAATTGACATGACCTCGATAGGTGCTATTTTAAAGCGGTCTATTTCCTTACGCTTGGCGTGGGGACAGACGCTCCACGCAACCCTAGCGACCGCAACATCCAACTCTTCATGCGGACGCCGGCTGGCATTGGGAGGTACCGATGTTCCAGGCGGGCGCGGAAAAAGTCGTCGGTCATCTCGTCTCTCGGCGGTCGATTTCTCTCAGGTTTCGGCGCCTGTTATTTTAATTCCTGCGGGATTCGGTGCGGGGAATTCTGGTGAATCCCTTTGTTTATGCTGGGTTTGAGGGTTTTGCAGGGGCGACTCAGGGGCGACTAAGGAACCGCGGCAATTCGGGCGGACTTCCAGACTGCGCACTTGTCCGCCCTGGTCGATGAGTCGGGTCGGGAGATTGCGCCCATTTACCGGTTGAACCCGCCGGCCTTTGCTGACGTTGACGGGCATTGGGGAATTGTGGCGTATGACTGCCACGTGGAATTCGGCTGAATTCACGCTCGCGGTCCGGAACGAACAGCTTGGTCGCTGCAACAGCCCGATTGTCCGCCCAATTCTACGGAGATAGACTTGACCCTGGGCCTTCCTGCCGGGACTTGCTGGGCCTTACGAGATAGACGTGACCCCGGGCCTTAATGTTCGGCCATCACCCTTTGCGGATGTGGACCCATCACCCAAATCGTCCGGTGAGGTAATCCTCGGTGAGTTGGTGGCGCGGACTGAGATAAAGCGAGTCAGTCTGTCCCACCTCGATCAGATCACCCAAGTGGAAGAAGGCAGTGCGGCTGGAAACCCGTGCAGCCTGCTGCAGGGAGTGGGTGACGATACAGATCGAATAATTTTCTTTTAATTCAGACATCAGTTGCTCGATTACTGCCGTGGCGATGGGGTCGAGGGCTGAACAGGGTTCGTCCATCAGGATGACCTCGGGCTGGACGGCAATGGCGCGTGCAATGCACAGTCGTTGCTGCTGGCCTCCAGACAGCCCGGTTCCGGGTTCGTCCAGCCGGTCCTTCACCTCATCCCACAAGCCGGCCCGCTGCAGGCTGTTCACGACGACCTCCTCCAACTCCTCCTTGCCACGGGCCAGCCCATGGATGCGCGGGCCGAAGGCCACGTTCTCGAAGACGCTCTTGGGGAATGGATTAGGTTTCTGGAACACCATGCCCACCCGTGCTCGAAGGGGAACCACATCCACCTCTCTGGCATTGATGTTCTGACCCCCCATCAGGATTTCTCCATCGACTCTGCAGCTTGGGATCGTGTCATTCATGCGGTTCAAGCAGCGCAGAAAAGTGGTCTTTCCACACCCCGAGGGTCCGATCAGCGCAAGGATCTCATTGTGCCCAATATCGAGATTGATGTTGTGTATGGCGTGGTTGCTGCCGTAGTAAACATTGACGTTGTTGCAGCGTATACGGGGATTGTCCACCCGCCCCTCACCCACGGTCTCACGGTGATCGCGAGAGACGGTGGCGGTATGCTTGATCTTCCCCGCCTCTTGAGCATTGGCGCCTACGAATGCGGTCATTCTCTTGATGGTATCCATTGAAACTCCGGAATCTAGAAATGTATCCACACTCACCAACGGCGCTCGAAGTGCTTGCGCAGGAGCACAGCCAGGGCGTTCATCGCGACCAGGAAGCCGAGAAGTACCATGATGGCAGCCGAGGTACGCTCCACGAAGGCGCGTTCCGGGCTGTCAGCCCACAGGAAAATCTGCACCGGCAAGGCGGTAGCCGGGTCCATGACGCCATGAGGAATATCCACGATGAAGGCTACCATACCGATCATCAGCAGAGGAGCCGTTTCGCCCAAGGCCTGGGCCATGCCGATAATGGTGCCAGTTAGCATGCCTGGCATGGCCAGAGGCAGCACATGCAGCGTGACGGTCTGCAAGGGGGAGGCGCCCACCCCCAAGGCCGCCTCCCTGATTGAGGGGGGGACGGATTTCAACGCAGCACGGCTCGCGATGATAATGGTAGGCAAAGTCATCAGGGTCAGCACCAGGCCACCTACCAGGGGTATGGAACGTGGTAAACCAAAGAAGTTGATAAACACGGCCAAACCCAGCAGTCCAAAAACGATGGAAGGCACTGCCGCAAGGTTATTGATGTTCACCTCGATCAGATCGGTCCATTTGTTCTGTGGCGCGAATTCCTCCAGGTAGATAGCGGCCGCCACTCCGATGGGGAAGGACAGAATGAGGGTGACGACCAGGGTATAGAAGGACCCCATCACCGCCCCCCGGATACCTGCGATCTCCGGTTCACGGGAATCGCCTTGGGTGAAAAAGTCCACATTGAACCGTTTCTCGAGCCGGTCTTTCTTTTCCAGCTGCCCGACCCAGGCGAGCTGCTTGTCATTCAGGCGACGCGTCTCCTGCGGGGCATTGCGATCCATGCCCCCCTTCATCAATATGTCCACGTCGTCGTCCGCAGGCACCCACAGTGTGAGGGTCTGGCCCACCAGGCTGGGGGTTTCCATGACCATGCGCCGCAGCTCATAAGTCGCACCCTGGCTGACCAGCGCATTCAGATCACGGCGGTCGCGACGCGATTCGACCCCGGGGAAGAGGCTGTTCATTCCCGTCTTGACGATGATGCCGTAATCCGCCTGGCCGAGTAATTCAGGAACCCGGTTGCCGTCCGGATCCAGCACATCCGGGTCCAGAAACAGGTCCAACTTGATCTGGGTCTGCTGGAAAGCACTATAGCCTTGCCCAACGATGGACGTGAACAAAATGCCCAGAAACAACAGGCCGAAGATGATGGCGGTGAGCCCGTAGATTTTGAATCGAAACTCCTGGGCGTTGCGTCTCCTGAGGCCTGCCTGAATGATTTCGATGGGCTTGCGCGTATCTTTCGTGATCCTGTGGGTGGCTTGCGTGCCGGGCTTATTCATATTGCTCCCGATATTTGCGCACGATGACCAGCGCGATGACGTTGAGGACCAGGGTCACGAGGAAGAGAATCAGACCCAGGGCAAATGCGGCGAGGGTTTTAGGGCTGTCAAATTCCTGGTCGCCCACCAGCAGGGTGACGATCTGTACGGTCACGGTGGTCACCGCCTCCAGGGGATTGGCGGTGAGGTTGGCGGCCAAGCCGGCGGCCATCACCACGATCATGGTCTCGCCGATGGCGCGTGAGACCGCCAGCAGAATGGCACCGACGATCCCCGGCAAGGCGGCCGGAAAGATCACCAGGCGCACCGTTTCGGAACGGGTGGCACCGACGCCATAGGCACCGTCACGCATGGCCTGTGGCACGGCATTGATCACGTCGTCGGAGAGCGAGGAAACGAAGGGAATGATCATGATGCCCATTACCAGCCCCGCAGCCAGCGCGCTCTCGGAGGCAACAGTCAGGCCCAGGAATCCGCCCGTCTCACGAATGAAGGGCGCCACGGTGAGGGCGGCGAAGAACCCATACACTACGGTGGGGATGCCCGCGAGGATCTCCAGCAGGGGTTTGGCTACTGCCCTGAACCTGGCATGGGCATACTCCGAAAGATAAATGGCCGACATCAGACCGACCGGCACTGCCACCAGCATGGCGATGAGGGAAATCAGCATGGTGCCGGCGAACAGCGGGACGGCACCGAAGGCGCCGGAAGAGCCGGCCTGGTCGGGCCGGATGGCCGTCTGCGGACTCCACTTCAGGCCGAACAGAAAATCGGAAACCGGCACTGCCTGGAAGAAGCGGATGGACTCGAACAATACCGAAAGCACGATGCCCAATGTTGCCAGTATGGCAATCGTGGAGCTGAGCAGCAGCATGCCGATGATGATGGCCTCCACTGCGTTGCGCGCGCGATGCCTGGGCTTGATCCTGTTCAGGGCGTAAGCGCCTGCCCCGAGCGCCACGGACAGGCTGATGGCAATCAGCGCCCCATGGCTGATGGCCTGCAGTTGCCGATAACGCTCAGCGGCCGCGAGGATTGCGGGGCTGGGGTCGCCATAGACTTGCCCGTCGACGATATTCCGGATCTCGTTGACGACCAGGGTCAAGCGTTCCGGCCCCTGGTTAACGATTTCCTCGGGCAGACTGGCCAATATGATGTTGGTAATGATCTTGCCTTCGAAGGCAAGCCATCCTCCAACGATCAGCAAGGCCGGCAGCGCGCACCAAAGGGCGACGTACAGGCCGTAGTAGCCTGGCAGGGAATGCAGATCGCGAATCTTGCCGCTTGCGACCGCCAGCGACCGCTTCAGCCCCATGTAGTAGGCGACGGAGGACAGAAGCAGCAGAAAAATGATCAGCGTGGAGATGGACATGGAATGGCCGATCAGAAATAAAACGGCGGCCGTATCGCAGCCGCCGCCATGGAGATTACTTCATGGTTTCGAGGTTCCTGGCCGCTCTGGCATATGTCTTGCGCTCGGCGTCAGGCATGGGAATCAGGCCGCGGTCGGACAGATAGCCGTTCTTGCCCCAGGCCTTCTCGCTGGTGAACTCGGCCAGATACTCGCTGATGCCCGGGATGGTACCCACATGCGCCTTCTTCACGTAGAAAAACAGCGGCCGGGAGACCGGGTAGCTACCGTTGGCGATGGTCTCGAACTCGGGGGCCACCCCGTTGATAACGGAACCCTGCAGCTTGTCGGTATTCTGGTCCAGAAAGCTGAAGCCGAAGATGCCAAATGCCTTGGGATTGGCAATGAGCTTCTGCACGATCAGGTTGTCATTCTCGCCGGCCTCCACATAGCCGCCGTCCTCGCGAACGGTCTGGCAGATGCGCTTGAATTCATTGCTGTTGGACTTCTCCATCGCCTTTATCCAGCCGAACTGCTTGCAGCCCTCATCCATGACCAGTTCGGTGAAGGCGTCGCGGGTGCCGGAGGTCGGTGGCGGGCCCAGCACCTCGATTCTTGTTTTAGGGAATTTCGGGTTGATGTCGCGCCAGGTCTTGTAGGGATTGGGGACAACACGCTCAGCCCCGCTCGGGTCAGGTACGTTCTTTGCCAGGGCAAGGAACAATTCCTTGACGGTCGTCTTTAGTTGGGGCGCCCACTTCGCATTGGCGACGGCAATGCCGTCATAGCCGATCTTCACCTCGACGATCTCGGTGACGCCGTTCTTCTTGCAGGTTTCCACCTCGGACGACTTGATGGCGCGGGAGGCGTTACTGATGTCGGGGTGCTGAACCCCCACGCCGGCGCAGAACAGCTTGAAGCCGCCCCCCGATCCTGTGGACTCGATCTTGGGCGTCTTGTACTTGGTGGTCTTGCCGAAATTCTCGGCGACCACAGTGGCGAAGGGATAAACGGTGGATGAACCGACGATGCTGATGTAGTCACGCGCGCTCGCGGAAGCAGAGAAACCGAGGGTGAGCACCATTGTCAAGATGGCCGGTTTGAATGAAATGCGCTTGGATGAATCCATGATTTTCTCCAGAAGACAATCAAGTAAAAAAACCCCGCTCCTTACTTAATAAAACTTAATAAAGAGCATCATTAATTGATAGAGCATCATTGTTACAGTTCCCTTACCAGGCCGCTGAAATACCCCATGCGGGAGCGTGGCACGTTGCACTAAAGTTCGATTTTTCATTCGGTTCGGTCGCATGATTTGATTTCTGCTCTCATTGAACTCGTTTTCGACCTTTTGAGCCCCATCTCCCCGTATTTCCTGTCCCTCACGCCGTCCGCAGACGGATTTTTCCCAGCGTGCGCATGCGCGTGAGGCTGCAGGCCGTCATGGTCAGCACAAACGTCTGATCGACTTTCTCTTCCGCACCGGGATGGCGTAGCCCGCACTGGCCGCGATGCCGTCGGCGGTGGTGA
>JBAQND010000251.1:0-1765 GCA_049303455.1 Thiobacillus sp. | reverse complement strand
TCGACTGGAATTTCGGCGCCACCACCGAAGAGGACTATGCGTGGTCGGTCGACGCGCTGCACGCCGAAGGCCACGACCTCTACATCGCCGACTTCACCCACCTCGGCGTCTACGCCTGCCGCATCCTGGTACCCGGCGTCTCCGAAATCTACCCGGTGGAGGAACTCGAATTCGAGAACAACAGCGTCGGCAACCTGATCCGCCCCGCGCTCGCGCGCCTGCCCGAACTGAGCGACGACGAATGCGCCGAACTGCTTGATTTGATGTCCGAACTGGAACTGGCCGACGACCGCCTGGTGACGGTGCTGATCGGCCTGGCGCCTGATGCCGACTCGGCATGGACCGACATCCGCGTCGGCGAAATCAAGCTGCTGCTCGCGCTCGCGCTGGGCGACGACGACGCGATTCTGGAAGGCTGCACCTGGATCGCGCAGTACGGCCAGCGCAGCGACGCCCGCCTCAAGGTCTACCGCTGCATCGCCGACCTCGTCCAGCTCGACGACCCCGGCCCCTTCGAGTCCGCGCTGGCGCTGATGTACGGCCGCGAGACGCTGGAAAAAGCGTTTGCGCTATACAACCAGGATGAACGCTTCTTCGGGCTGACCCAACTCGGCAGCGACTTCGAGGGCAGCGCGATCCACCGGCGTCTGCTCGAAGCGTATCGCAAGGCGCGCGGCTAAATCGTCAACCGATGAAAATCCCCAGCGACTCGAACCCCTGCTCGAAGACGGCCTCATCGACGGCGTTGTGCGCCAGCTCATGAGCGGCAAGGAAGCCATGGTCTTCGTCGTGCGTTGCGGCGACGACATCCGCTGCGCCAAGGTGTACAAGGAAGCCGACAAGCGCAGTTTTCGCCAGGCTGTCGACTACACCGAAAACCGCAAGACCAAGAACAGCCGCCAGGCGCGCGCCATGGCCAAAGGCAGCAAATACGGCCGCGAGATGCAGGAAGCAGCCTAGCAAAGCGCCGAAGTCGATGCGCTGTACCGGCTGGCCGCCGCCGGCGTGCGCGTGCCCACGCCGTACAACTTCCACGAAGGCGTGTTGCTGATGGAACTGGTGGCTGACGCCGACGGCAACGCCGCGCCCCGCCTCAACGACGTGGCCTTCAGCGAAGACGAGGCCGGGGTCAGGTCTTGCAATGACACGTGTCAATCGACGGAAGGCGAACGCGGATGTTGTAATGCAAGACCTGACCCCAAGTGTTATGTGGGTGGCATCGCAGGGGAGCCTGGGTTCGTAGTAGGTCTGGCCGCTGAAGTATTGCCAGACGACATTCTCCGCCCAGCGTTCGACGAGTTCCTCGTCCCTCAGGTTGAAGGCGTGCTTGAGGTACAACAGCGAGGCCATGAGCCGGATCGAAAGACGCCGGTCGCCCGGCGGCGCTCACCCCGGCGCCCGCGATGGCCAGCGTGGGGCCGAACAGGTCGTTGTCTTCGATCAGCTTTCCGTCGCGGCGCTTGTGCGCGAAGGCCGGCGCGAGGGCCGCTTCAAGTTGTGTCCATGGCAGTCGGTTCGCCAGCACCGCGAGCGGGTGTTTGAGGTCAATCATCTGCTCCAGGCGGGCACGGAAAAAGTCGTCGGTCATCTCGTCTCTCGGCGGTCGATTTCTCTCAGGTTTCGGTGCCTGTTATTTTAATTCCTGCTTAATTCCTGCTTAATTCCCGTGGGATTCCGGTGCGGGGAATTCAGGTGAATTCCTTTGTTTGTGCGGGGTTTGAGGGGTTTTCAGGGCGACGAAGTAGCGTCGGCGTGTGGAATAATC
>JBAQND010000250.1:0-24778 GCA_049303455.1 Thiobacillus sp. | reverse complement strand
CCCATGTGGATGAACTCGGCGTTCATCCCTTCGATATTGGCCAGTACCAGCAGTTGCTCGACGCTGGCGTATTCGCGCATGTTGCCGTCCAGCTTGGGGTTGGCGTCGCGCCATTGTTTCGCGGTCTGACTAAATAGGGCGACATTGAGCAGGTCGGCTTCGCTGGCGTAGGTGATGGCGGCTTGCGCCGGCGTGACTGCGGCGGGTATCAGGTGCGCGGCAATGGCGTCGGTGTGAATGCGGTAATTGAGCTTGGACAGGGTGCGGTTCAGGTTCCATGCGAGCGACAGGCGACGGCTTTCGTCTTCCTTGAGACGCTGGAATTCCTTGATAAGGTAGAGTTTGAACTCAACGGAGACCCAGGAGGCGAACTCGAAGGCAATGTCCTTGTGGGCGTAGGTGCCGCCGTAGCGGCCAGCGCTCGACGTGAGGCCCATCGCTCCGGTTTTTTCGATCCACTGCTTGGGTGTGAGGACGAAGCTGTTCAGCCCCGTCTGCATCCTAATCCCGTCGAATTCGACGGGATTAAAATTCGGGTTGTTGAGCCGCTCCCAGATTCCAAGGAACTCCACGGTGTTGCGATTGCGAAGCCAGTTGCGGATCACATCGTCCGGGTGATCGGGGTTTTTGAATTTGGCGATGTCGGTCAGGCAGATGGTGTCTTGCTGGCTCTGCGAAAGCACAGCGACGTCGGCTCCCATAACCTCGATGGTGCTTTTTTTGGCTTTGCTCATGGGGTTGTCCTTTGGGGTGTGGCGACGCCAACTCCCTCGAATTCGAGGGAATTAAATAGGGCGAATTCGCCACAATTAAAACGCTGCCTGGATGGATTCATGGTTCAGGCTGCGAACTGATTCAAGGACACGTAATCCTTGATGTATTCGGGGACGAGCGTGCGGTACGGCTGGGGCACGGCTCTGAAATCATGCGTGGTGAAATACGGGTTAGTTGCCAGATCGGTGAACTGCTTGCTCTCGATGATGTCGCGCACCCGGTTGCTGGTGACGTACGCCTTGAAGTAGGTCTTGATGGCCGGGATGGCCGAGGGCGGTTCGGGCACGCGGTCGGCGACGAACTTGGAAAACTCCTCCTCCAGCAACTCATCCTTGGACTTGAAGCGCGGGATAAGGCCGAAGACCTTCTCCAGGATTTCACGCAGGGTCAGGCGGCGGTCCACGGCGGCGGCTTTGCGCAGTTTGTCGAGGGTGTAGTACTCCTCGGGCTTGTCGAAGACCTCGCGGTTGACGTAGTCGATGACGCGGTCCCACTGCCCCGCTTCGACGGCGGAGGCGACGGTGTCATTGGCGCGAATCACCTCTTCAAATCTCTCGAAGAACATGCGGTCGATCTTCATGCCCTCGGCCGTGATCTGCTCGACACGCATCGAAGCAAGGATGTCGGCGCCGAGGTGCTCATAGATCCCGCCCACCACCACGGGGCCTTGGCCGCCCCCGTCGTCGCTGCCTTTGCCCTTGGGCGGCGGCAGCTTCAGCACTTCGTCGTAGTTGAACTCTTCCTCGAAGTATTCGCAATTGGCGAAGAAGTCGAACAGCTTGAAGGCGGTTTTGATGGGCTGTTGCACGCCTTCCTTGATGGTGTCGTCGAAAAGCACCTCGCGGAAGTCGTGCTTGCGGGTGCCGCGACCTTTGATCTGGATGAAGTCGGTGGGCGAAAAGATCGGGCGGAAGAGACCGATGTTGAGGATGTCGGTGCAGTCGTAGCCGGTGGTCATCATGCCAACCGTCACGCAGATGCGCGCCTTGCTGGTTTTGTAGGTGGGGATGAAGTTGCCGGAGCCGAGCAGGTTGTTGTTGGCGAAGTTGATGGTGAACTGCTGGGCGTCAGGTATCTGGGAGGTGACCTGCACCGCGAAGTCGGACTGGTACTTGCCGGGGAACATGCGGTCGGCCATCTGATTGAGGATTTGCGCCAGCTTGGCGGCGTGGTTCTGGCTGACGGCAAAGATGATCGACTTACCGATTTCGCCGCTGACCGGGTCACGCATGGCGTTTTCCAGAAACGTCTTGCAGAGAAGCTGGTTGGTGGTGTCAGCGAAGAAACGCTTCTCGAACTCGCGCTGCTTGAAGGCCTGCTGCTGGTCCTCGCCGGTATCATCGGTGAACGAGACGACGAAGCCCTCTTCGGAGAGCAGCGTGGTGGTGACCTCGGTGCGGGCGTCCACCACGGTCGGGTTGATCAGGAAGCCTTCCTTCACGCCATCGAGCAAGGAGTAGCGGAAGGTTGGCTGGCTGTTCTCGCAGCCGAAGGTGCGGTAGGTGTCGAGTAACAGGCGACGCTCGGCCTCGCGCGGGTCGCGGGTGCCGGGGTTTGCGCCGTCGAACCGGCGCAGGTAGTCGCGCGGCGTGGCGGTGAGGCCCAGCTTGTAACCAATGAAATAGTCGAACACGGCGCGGGCGTTGCCACCGATCGAGCGGTGCGCTTCGTCGGAGATGACGAGATCGAAGTCGGTCGGAGAGAAGAGCTTCTGGTACTTGTTGTTGAAAAGCAGGGATTGCACGGTGGTGACGACAATCTCGGCGCGTCGCCAGTCGTCCCGGTTCTCCTTGTAGATCACCGTCTGAAAATCGGCGGAGAGCACTGCAGCGAAGGACTTCTTGGCCTGATCCTCCAGCTCAAGACGATCCACGAGGAACAGGACGCGCCGCACGTTGCCCGAGCGGAGAAACAGCTTGATAACGGCGGCGGCGGTCAGGGTCTTGCCCGTGCCGGTGGCCATTTCGAACAGGAAACGGTCTTTGCCATCACCGACTGCGGTCTGAAGGCTGTGGATGGCCTTGAGCTGATACGGACGGAGAAAGCGCAGCTTGTTGGCCTGAATGTAGCCTGGGCGCTCCGCTTCGTTTTGCCAAGCGGCTTCTGATGCGTAGTTCGGGCGCTGGGTGCGAACGATGTAGTCCTCGCCGACCTGCTCTTCGATCAATCGCTGCGGATTAGGCGTGACCTTCTGGTAGCCGGTGACCGAGTCCGGCGTCGGAAACGAGGTGATGACGTAGGGGCTGCCGCGTTCGAGGTCCCAGAAGTAGTGCAGGTTGCCGTTGGAAAGAATGACGAAGCGGCAATTCTGGGACTTGGCGTATTTGCGCGCCTGCTCTTTGCCGACGAGCGGATTTTTGTCTTCGGCTTTGGCTTCGAGAACAAGCAGCGGAAAGCCTTTGGCATCGAGCAAGAGGAAGTCGACGAAGCCTTTTGTGCTTTTCTCGAAGTTGGCGCCGAGCGCGTCCAGGTCGGTGGAATTGATTTTGACGCTGGGTTCAAGGCGAATGTTGGCAAGCGCATCGCCATCCTGGAAAAACCGCCAGCCGGCCGCTTCGAGCAGCTTGTTGATCTTGATGCGGGCGGTGGCTTCTTTATCGGACATTCAGGGTGCTGTTCCTGGGATGGTGGTCAAGCGGCATAACGTAGAGGTGACCGGTGCTATGTGTTTTTTCACGCAGCGCCCAGCCACCGAAGAAAGCGAGGTTCAGCGCCATGTTAGAGCTTTGCCTCTAGTGCTTTGGATAGCTTCACGAATTCTGCGCGCAGTTTTCCAAGTTCTTCGACGATTGGGTCATGCGGAACATCTGTGTTGATGTATGGCCGAAGATCGACGGTCGAGGTTTCGGATATTGTTTCTGATCCCGACATGTATGACGCGGTAACTTGAAATACTAGCGGCGAGAGTTCTTCAGTATTCGAGCCGCTGTAGAGTGAAGGGCCATTGCCCAACAGAAAAAGAAGTTGCCCGTCTGGTGGCAGGCTATCGATGGTGCGCGAGAACGCGGCGCTGTTGGCAATATTGCGCTCCTCACGCTTTTCGCCAAGCTGATAGAAGCTCTTGTCGAGAGAGAGTTTTAGATTAAGGGCTGCCGTTTTACCTACGTTCTTGATCGACAGGTAGAGAAGCTGTGTTCCCATTCTCAGATTTGTTGAAACGAGAATGTAGGGGCGCATCGCAGCGTTCTGTTGGTCTCTCATCGTTGAAACCATGGCCTCGTTTGCGCGAAGGATTTTGAGTGTCGCCCAAGCATAGAATCCTGTGATGACAACTAGTGCAAGAGTAAGCCAGTCGGTATTTGTCATGATTGGAAGTGTGGGCATACGGCCTGAAAGCTCTAATAATTATTCAACGGACCCACCGGTCCGGGCATTTCTCGCAGCCCCAGAATACGCAAATGCCTTGGCTTATGTCCAGAATGTTTGCTTTTTGCTGCGTTCCTGACCTTCGCACGCATCAGTTTGGCCGACTGTTCAGGGGCGGGCGCAAGCGTTCGGCGTATTGGATCGTAGCCGTTCGGAGTGACTTCCTGATCAACGACCGTTTAAGACCGCATAGCGGACCAAGTTAGCTCAGAACCCACTGGCCGCAACGGCCGATCAACAGAAGTACACACTGGTTCCACGGCCGGCTGCTTACTGACCTACATCAGCCGCCCAATAACGAATCTCCCCCGCCCCACCAGTGACGGCTGATGGCCGATTTTGCCTGACAGACCCGCCCGAACCTGCACCGTCTATCAGGCCGAGCCTGAATTTTTGCAATTCATGTCCGAACGATCGCTTCGCGTTGCCGCTCGTGCGACACCAGCTTCGCCAGTTCGGTCATTTCCTCGGCCAGCAGGTTTAGCAGGTCGTCCAGGGTGAGGATGCCGACCAGGCCACCTTCATGGTCGATCACCGGCATGCGCCGCACGCCCTTGTCGCGCATGTGGCGCAGCGCCTCGAACAGGCCTTCGCCTTCGTGCACGGTGGCCACTTCCGGACCCATGATGTCGCCCACCTTGAGCGCGTCCGGATTCACCCCGGCCGCGACCACTTCCACCACGATGTCGCGGTCGGTGACGATGCCGACGGGATGCCTGCGGCCGGCCTTTTCCTCGACCACCACCAGGTCGCCGACGTGGTGCTTGCGCATCAGCTGCGCTGCATCCACCACCGAAAGCGCCTTCTCCGCGACCACCACGTCCCGGTTGCAAATTTCGCCCACTGCCATGTCGTACTCCTTGTTTGAACGGACCTGCTATTCAAGATAGTCGACGCCGGCAAACCCGGTTGGCACCGAATGTCAGGGCTTGGCCTGGCGCCGGCAGCGGTCGGCCCACACCGCCGCTTCCACCCGCGAGCGCAGGTTGAGCTTTTTCAGCAGGTGCTTGACGTGGACCTTCACCGTGCCCTCGGCGATGTTCATGTCGCGGGCAATCAGCTTGTTGCTCTTGCCGTCGATCAGGTGGTCGAGGATGCGGCTTTCCTGTTCGGTCAGCCCGGCCTCGGCGAGGCTGGAGGGACGATCCTTTTCGCGCAGCGAAGCCACCAGCAATTGGGTCAGGCGCTCGCTGATGGTGATTTTGCCGCGCGCCGCCTCGCCCAGTTGCTGCATCAGGTCTTCCGGCTCCATGTCCTTCAGCAGGTAGCCGTCGGCGCCGGCCTGCAGCGCGGCCATCAGGTCTTCCGCATGATCCGACACGGTCAGCATGATGATGCGCGAATCGAGGCCGTCGTCCTTCAGCGTTTTCAGCACCTCGACGCCGTTCATGTCCTTCATGTTCAGGTCGAGCAGGATCATGTCCGGCTGCAGGCGGCGGGCGAGTGCGATGCCCTCCTTGCCGCTGGCGGCCTCGCCGACGAAACGGAATTCGGGGGCGGCCTGGATCAGCTGGATCACGCCCTTGCGGAACAGGGGGTGGTCGTCGACGATGAGAATGCTCTGGGGCGCTGCCGGGTTCATGGATGCGGGGGTCAGGTGACGGGATGAATGGGGATGGTAACGTCGCGCTCGGCGCTCGGCATGAAATGCAGGGTCACGCGGGTGCCTGACGTGGGCAGGTTCTCGACCGTCAGCCGGCCGCCCAGGTTTTTTGCCCGCTCGTCCATGATGGTCATGCCGTAGTGGTGCGCGCCGGCGGCCTGGCGGATGCCGAGGCCGTCGTCGGTGACGGTGGCCGACACCGAGCCGTCGCTGTTGCACGTCACCCTGACCTCGGCCTTTGTCGCCTTGGCATGGTTGAGCACATTGGACAAGGCTTCGCGGATGATCTGCAGGGCATGGATTTCCTCGTTGGGGCTGAGCGCGCAGCCTGCCAGATGGGCATCCAGTGTGATCGGGATGCCGCCACGGCTGGAAAACTCGGTCACCGTGGTGCGCAGGGCGGCAGCCAGCCCTGCGCCCTCGATGCGCAGGCGGAAGGTGGTGAGCAGTTCGCGCAGCTGGCGGTAGGCGCTGTTCAAGCCTTCACGCAATTCCGCCAGCACTTCCCTGGCCTCGTTTGCCCGCTGCGGATCGTCCAGCAGCGGCTTCATGCGGCTGACCTGGATTTTCATGTAGGCAAGCGACTGCGCCAGCGAATCGTGCAGGTCGCGCGCCAGCGCGGCGCGTTCTTCCAGCAGCGACACCCGGCGGCTTTGTTCGCTGCGCCGCGCAGTGCCGATGGCGATGCCGATGTGGCGCGACAGCGCTTCCAGCAACTGGGTCTGCCACGGTGCCAGTTCCTTGCCCGGCGGCATTTCAAGCTGCAGCACGCCGTACTGGTGCTCGGTGTCCTTCAGCGGCAATGACAGCACGCGCCGGCCATCTTGCAGCGGATGCACCGCCAGCGTGTGGTGCGCCAGGCACTCGGCGCAACTCATCAGGCCGCACAGGTCGGGGTCGCCGCTGTCAGGGTGCAGCGTGCTGGCGATCACCCGCGCGCGGGCGTCGCCAGATTCCACCAGGCAGGCTCGCCCGTGCCCCACGCCCAGCACGTTTTCCAGGTCCTTCAGCAGGATGGCGTAGGTGTCCGGCGCCACCGGCCCGTTGTAGAGCCGGGCGATCGAGTGATAGAGCAGTTCCAGCGAACGGTTGGCGATGGTGAGTTCGGCGGTCTTTTCCGCCACCCGCGCTTCCAGGTTCTGGTACAGCCTGGAAAGGTCTTCCGCCATGTGATTGAAAGCCTGCCCCAGCCGTCCCAGTTCGTCGCTGCCGGTGTGCTCGGTGCGCACCGCGAGGTTGCCGCGTCCGACATTCGAAGCAAACGCCAGCAGGTTGCGCAGCGGCAGGATCAGGTCGTTGCGCGCCAGCACCAGGGTCAGCGCGCCGATCAGCAGGGTCATCAGCAAGGCGGCGCCCAGCACCATGCGCAGCACCAGCACTTTCGCCTCGGTGTCCTGTTCGATCTGCTTGACCAGATCGTTGATTTCGTCGACGAACAGCGTGATGTCCTCGAACAGCGGCGTGCTGTTTTCGGGGATGGCCGATCCGCTTCCCGCCGCCGCCAGAAAACGCGGCTTCACCCGCGTGTGCCAGCTCGCCAGCACCGCCGCATAGCTGCGCGCGAGCGCGGTATCGACCTGCCGGGGCATCACCGTGGTGATGCGCGTATCGGTGAGGGTGGACTCGAAGCTGTCGATCGCAGTGCGCAGCCGAGCGGACGCTTCGACATCCTCCCGATGGCGTGCCGTCAACGCAAGGCTGGTCATCTTGTAGGCCTGCATGCGCAGGCTGCCTGCCAGATTGATCGCCTCGCCGCTGCCCTGCACCGACTCGGCGATGATGCCCGAGCTGGCCATGCCGAGAATGGCGAAACTGGCGATCAGCGCGAGCATGCCGCCCAGCTTGAGCAGCAGCGAATGCTGCAGGAATCCGCTTTTCGATCTCATACCCACCCCAGCCCCTCGGATATGTAGGGTTACTCCCAACCGGCCGAACCGGTTGGTTCGTCCGTACTACTATTCCAGAAGTCTTCGCAAAAACAAATGGTTAATCATCTACCCCCTCTACCCAATTGGAGGTATTGGATGGTGTGCGGCTGGATTTAGGCCTCTTTCCATCTACGTTCATAGGCATACACTTCGATCAGCTTTTCGGATAAACAAGTCCAGATAATTGATAAGGACGCGACATGGCCACGCAGACCCAGCAGCAGATTTCCGTACTGAGCATGAGCACGCTGGCATTCACCGTGTGCTTCGCCGTGTGGGTGATGTTCTCGATCATCGGCATCCCGATCAAGACCACCCTCGGGCTGAACGAAACCCAGTTCGGCCTGCTTGCCGCCACCCCCATCCTCACCGGCTCGCTCCTCCGTCTGCCGCTCGGCATGCTGACCGACAAGGTCGGCGGCCGCATCGTCTTCTTCGTGCTGATGCTCTCCACGGTCATCCCGATCTATCTCATCAGCCTCGCCACCGCGTACTGGCACTTCCTGGTGCTCGGCCTGTTCATCGGCGCGGCCGGCGCATCCTTCTCGGTCGGCATCTCCTACGTGGCACGCTGGTTCACCAAGGAGCACCAGGGCTTTGCCATGGGCATCTTTGGTGCCGGCAATGCCGGCGCGGCGGTCACCAAGTTCGTCGCGCCGGCGCTGGTGGTGGCCTACGGCTGGCAGGCGGTGCCGAAAGTGTATGCCGTCGCCATGCTGGTCATGGCCATCCTGTTCTGGATCTTCACCTACACCGACACCACGCACCATGTGTCGAGCCGGATCACCATCAAGGAGCAGCTTGTCGCGCTGAAGGATCCCAACGTGTGGAAGCTGTGCCAGTACTACTCCATCGTGTTCGGCGGCTACGTCGCGCTAAGCCTGTGGATGACCAAATACTACATTACCGAATATGGCTTCGGCATGCGGACTGCCGCGTTGCTGGCCGCCATCTTCGTGCTGCCGTCCGGCGTCATCCGCGCGATGGGCGGCTGGCTGTCCGACAAGGTTGGTGCCCACAAGCTGACCTGGTGGGTGATGTGGGTGTCCTGGGTCTGCCTGTTCCTGCTGTCGTATCCGCAGACCGACATGATCGTGCGGACGACCCGGGGGCCGATGCCGCTGCACATTGGGCTCAACGTCTGGATGTTCACCGCCCTGCTGTTCGTCGTGGGCATCGCCTGGGGCATCGGCAAGGCCAGCGTGTTCAAGTACATCTCCGACGAATACCCCGACAACATCGGCGTCATCTCCGGCATCGTCGGCCTGGTCGGCGGCCTCGGCGGCTTCGCCCTGCCCATCCTGTTCGGCGCCATCGTCGACATCACCGGCATCAATAGCGGCGTGTTCATGCTGTTGTACGGCGTCACCTCGGTCTCGCTGATCTGGATATACCTGACCGAAGTGCGCAGGGTGCCGATGATCAAGTCAGCATCGACCGACACCCTCGAATAATTCCCACGACTTCCATCAAGCAAGGAGAGACAAATGCCTACGAACATCAAGGAATGGAATGTGGAGGACCCGGAATTCTGGGACGCCACCGGCAGGAAGATCGCCAACCGCAACCTGTGGATCTCCATCCCCAGCCTGTTGTGCGGCTTCGCCGTATGGCTGATGTGGAGCATGATCACGGTGCAGATGCTCAACGCCGGGTTCCCGTTCAAACCTGAGCAGCTGTTCACGCTGGCAGCCATCGCGGGCCTGACGGGGGCAACGCTGCGCATTCCGTCGAGCTTCTTCATCCGTATCGCCGGCGGCCGCGACACCATCGTCTTCACCACATTCCTGCTCGTTATTCCGGCCCTCGGGACGGGCATCGCGCTGCAGGATCAAAGCACGCCACTGTGGGTGTTCCAGGTCCTGGCGTTCCTGACCGGCTTCGGCGGCGGCAACTTCGCCTCCTCCATGTCCAACATCAGCTTCTTCTTCCCGAAGCGCATGCAGGGCCTGGTCCTGGGGCTCAATGCCGGCCTGGGCAACTTCGGCGTGACCACCATGCAGATCCTCATCCCGCTGATGATGACCGTCGGCGCTTTCGGCGTGCTGGGAGGCGACCCGATCACCCTGGTCAAGGATAGCGGCTGGATCTTAGGCAAGATCCCCGCCGGCACGCCCACCTACATCCAGAACGCCGGCTTCGTCTGGCTGCTCCTGCTGATTCCCCTGGCCGTCATTGGCTGGTTCGGCATGAACAACATCCACACGGAAGAAGTGACGCCCAATCCCGGTTCGCCGCTGGGCGCCATGTCCAAGATCAGCGGCATGCTGCTGATCGGCTTCCTCACCGCTGCCGCCGGCCTCTACATCATCCTGCCCGCGCCCGCCGGCCTTGGCGCCCCCAGCTGGGCCAAATGGTTCGTGCTGGCCGGCATCATCGTCGCAACGGTCTTCCTGATGAAGCTCATCCCCGGCGCCATCAAGCCCAACCTGCAGCGCCAGTTCAAGATCTTCGGCAACAAGCACACCTGGGTCATGAGCATCATCTACACCATGACCTTCGGCAGCTTCATCGGCTACTCCGCCGCCTTTGCGCTGGCCATCAAGGTGATTTTCGGTTTCACCCATGTGATGGGGCCGGAAGGCGTGATGCTTCATACCGCTGTCAACCCCAATGGTCCCAGCGCCCTCACCTATGCCTGGATGGGGCCCTTCATCGGCGCCCTGATCCGTCCCCTCGGCGGCTGGGTCGCCGACAAGGTGGGCGGCGCCAAGGTGACCCAGTACATCACCATCGTCATGGTGGCGGCGGCCCTGGGCGTGGCCTACTACATGAAGGCAGCCTACCAGTCCGCCACGCCGGAAGCGTTCTTCATGCCGTTCTTCCTGCTCTTCCTGGTTCTGTTCGCCGCCTCGGGCATCGGCAACGGCTCGACCTTCCGCACCATCGCCATGGTCTTCCCCAAGGAGCAGGCCGGGCCGGCGCTGGGCTGGACCTCCGCGGTGGCCGCCTACGGCGCCTTCATCATCCCCCAGGTATTCGGCGAGCAGATCAAGGCCACCACGCCCGAGTTTGCCCTGTACGGCTTTGCGATTTTCTACTTCATCTGCCTGGTGCTGAACTGGTGGTACTACCTGGGCCCCAAGGCCGAGTTCAAAAATCCGTAATGAGAGGCTGGGGATCAGGATTCAGGAAAGCCGGGACGGGGATGCACGCCATACATGCCTCCAAAAAATCCGACCCGGCCGATTTTCCTGCCGCCTATCCCTCTATCCCTCGACTTCTGAATCCTAGCGACTGAAAGGAGCAACAATGAGCCACTTCCTCGACCGCCTGACCTTTTTCAAGAAAACCGTCTCCGAGTTTTCCGACGGCCACGGCGCCGTCACCGACGAAGACCGCAGCTGGGAGAACGCCTACCGCAGCCGCTGGCAGACCGACAAGATCGTGCGTTCCACCCATGGGGTGAACTGCACCGGCTCATGCAGCTGGAAAATCTTCGTCAAGAACGGCCTGATCACCTGGGAAATCCAGCAGACCGACTACCCGCGCACCCGCCCCGACCTGCCCAACCACGAACCGCGCGGCTGCCCCCGCGGCGCCAGCTACTCCTGGTACGTGTATTCGGCGCAGCGCGTGAAATACCCGCTGATCCGCGGCCGCCTGATGGAAATGTGGCGCGATGCGCGGAAGTCGATGGACCCGGTGGAAGCCTGGCGCTCGATCACCCAGGATCCGGTCAAGGCGAAGCGCTACAAGTCGATCCGCGGTCAGGGCGGCTTCGTGCGCGCCAAGTGGGACGAGGTGACGGAAATGATCGCCGCCGCCAACGTCTTCACCATCAAGGAATACGGTCCCGACCGCGTCGCCGGCTTCTCGCCGATTCCCGCCATGTCGATGGTGAGCTACGCGGCAGGCAGTCGCTACATGTCGCTGATCGGCGGCACCCCCCTGTCCTTCTATGACTGGTACTGCGACCTGCCCCCCTCAAGCCCGCAGGTGTGGGGCGAGCAGACCGACGTGCCGGAGTCGGCCGACTGGTACAACTCGACCTATTTGATGGTGTGGGGCTCCAACGTGCCGCAGACCCGCACGCCGGACGCCCACTTCTACACCGAGGTGCGCTACAAGGGCACCAAGACGGTCGCGGTGTCGTCTGATTACGGCGAAATGGTCAAGTTCGGCGACATCTGGCTGGCCCCCAAACAGGGCACCGACGCCGCGCTCGCGCTGGCAATGGGCCACGTCATCCTGTCCGAGTTCCACGTCAAGAACCGCAGCGAATATTTCGATTCCTACTGCCGTCAGTACAACGACATGCCGATGCTGGTGATGCTGAAGGAACACGAAGGCACGCTGATCGCCGACCGTTACCTGCGCGCCTCCGACCTCACCGGCAACATGGGCCAGGACAACAACCCCGAGTGGAAGACGGTGCTGTATGACGAGAACACCGGCTACCTGGTCGCGCCCAACGGTTCGGTCGGCTTCAGGTGGGGCCAGTCAGGCTCGTGGAACCTGGAAATGCGCGACGGCTATTCCGGCAAGGAAGTGAAGCCGCAGCTCACGCTTCTGGGCAGCCACGACGAAGTCGTCGAGGTGTCGCTGCCCTACTTCGGGGGCGACGAGCACAACGAACTGCTCGCCCGCAACATGCCGGTCAAGGTCATCAGCGTCGGCGGTCGCGACGTGCGCATCGCCACCGTCTACGACCTGACGCTGGCCAACTACGGCGTCGACCGCGGCCTTGGCGGACCGAACATCCCCACCAGCTACGACGACGACGTGCCCTACACCCCGGCCTGGGCCGAGAAGCACTGCGGCGTGCCGCGCGCCGACATCATCACGGTGGCGCGCGAGTTCGCCGACAACGCCGACAAGACCCACGGCAAGTCGATGGTCATTCTCGGCGCGGCCTTGAACCACTGGTACCACAACGACATGATCTACCGCGGCATCATCAACATGCTGATGATGTGCGGCTGTATCGGTCAGTCGGGCGGCGGCTGGGCACACTACGTGGGTCAGGAGAAGCTGCGGCCGCAGACCGGCTGGGCCCCGCTGGCGTTCGGTCTCGACTGGCACCGGCCGTCACGCCAGATGAACGGCACGTCGTACTTCTATGCCCACACCAGCCAGTGGCGCCACGAGAAGCTGGCGGCGTCCGAGATCCTGTCGCCCACCGCGAGCAAGGATCTGGGCGATTACCGGCTGATCGACTTCAACGTGCGCGCCGAGCGCATGGGCTGGCTGCCGTCCGCGCCGCAACTGGAAACCAACCCGCTCGAGATCACCCAGGCCGCCGATGCTGCCGGCATCGACCCGATCAAGTACGCGGTCGAGCAGATCAAGAGCGGCGCGCTCAAATTCTCCTGCGAGGATCCGGACAACCCGAAGAACTTCCCGCGCAATCTGTTCGTCTGGCGCTCCAACCTGCTGGGTTCGTCGGGCAAGGGCCACGAGTATTTCCTCAAGTACCTGCTCGGCACGCAGAACGCGGTGCTGGGGCCGGACCTCGGCGAACTGGGCGAAGCCAAGCCGAAGGAAGTGGTGTGGCATGACAAGGGCGCCGAAGGCAAGCTGGATTTGCTGGTGACGCTCGACTTCCGCATGTCCACCACCTGCCTGTATTCCGACATCGTGCTGCCGTCGTCCACCTGGTACGAGAAGGACGACCTCAACACCTCGGACATGCACCCCTTCATCCATCCGCTGTCCGAAGCGGTGCAGCCGCTGTGGGAATCGAAGTCCGACTGGGACATCTACAAGACCATCGCGAAGACGTTTTCCGAACTCGCGGCCACCCACCTGGGCACGCAGAAGGATCTGGTGCTGACGCCGCTGATGCACGACACCCCGTCCGAGCTGGGCCAGAGCATGGCCGTGCGCGACTGGAAAAAAGGCGAGGTCGACGCCATCCCCGGCAAGACCATGCCGAGCATGGCGGTGGTGACGCGCGACTACGGCGACACCTACAAGAAGTTCACCTCGCTGGGCCCGCTCTTGAGCAAGATCGGCAACGGCGGCAAGGGGATTTCCTGGAACACCGAAGACGAGGTGCAGCAACTGGCGGAACTTAACTACACCGTCACCGAGGAGGGCATTAGCAAAGGCCTGCCCAAGATCGAGTCGGCCATCGACGCCTGCGAGGTCATTCTCATGCTCGCGCCGGAAACCAACGGCCAGGTGGCGGTGAAGGCCTGGAAAGCGCTGTCGAAGATCACCGGACGCGACCACACCCACCTGGCCATCCCGCGCGAGGACGACAAGATCCGTTTCCGCGACGTCGTGGCGCAGCCGCGCAAGATTATTTCCTCGCCCACCTGGTCGGGACTGGAATCGGAGCACGTGTCGTACAACGCCGGCTACACCAACGTGCATGAGCTGATCCCATGGCGCACCCTGACCGGCCGCCAGCAGTTCTACCAGGATCACCAGTGGATGCTGGATTTCGGCGAGGGCCTGTGCGTGTACAAGCCGCCGGTCGACACCAAGACGATCGCGCCGATGCTGGGCAAGACGCCGAACGGCAACCATGAGCTGGTGTTGAACTGGATTACTCCGCACCAGAAGTGGGGCATCCACAGCACCTACACCGACAACCTGCGCATGCTGACGCTGTCGCGCGGCGGCCCCCACGTCTGGGTGTCCGAGATCGAGGCGAAGGAAGCCGGGCTGGTCGACAACGACTGGGTCGAGGTGTTCAACGTCAACGGCACGCTGACGGCGCGCGTGGTGGTCAGCCAGCGGGTGCCCAAGGGCATGTGCCTGATGTACCACGCGCAGGAAAAGATCATCAACGTGCCCGGCGCGGAGGTGAGCGGCTTCCGCGGCGGCATCCACAACTCGGTGACACGCACCATCACCAAGCCGACCCACATGATCGGCGGCTACGCCCAGCTGGCCTACGGCTTCAACTACTACGGCACGGTCGGCTCCAACCGCGATGAATACGTGATCGTGCGCAAGATGAAGAAGGTGGACTGGATGGAAGGTCCGCTGGTCGAGCGCTGAAATGCATTAACCACAGAGGCACAGAGGCACAGAGAAAAAGCGAAAAGACTCAGGGGGTTCCTCCGTGTCTCTGTGCCTCTGTGGTGAAAGATTTTAAGGTTTAAAGGAGTAACAACATGAAAGTGCGTGCGCAAATTGCGATGGTGCTGAACCTCGACAAGTGCATCGGCTGCCATACCTGCTCGATCACCTGCAAGAACGTGTGGACCTCGCGTGAAGGCATGGAATACGTGTGGTTCAACAACGTCGAATCGAAGCCTGGCATCGGCTATCCCAAGCAGTGGGAAAACCAGGACATCTGGAACGGCGGCTGGAAGCTCAAGGACGACGGCAAGCTGGTGCCGCGCCAGGGCAGCAAACTGAAAATTCTCGCCAACATCTTCAGCAACCCCAACCTGCCGGAGATCGACGACTACTACGAGCCGTTCACCTACGACTATCAGCACCTGCAGAAGGCGCCGCTGTCCGAGACGCCGCCCACCGCGCGCCCCATCTCCGCCATCACCGGAAAGAAGATGGACAAGATCAACTGGGGTCCCAACTGGGAAGACGACCTCGGCGGCGAGTTCGCCTCGCGCGGCCGCGACAAGAACTTCGACAACGTGCAGAAGGAAATGCACTCGACCTTCGAAAACACCTTCCTGATGTATTTGCCGAGGCTGTGCGAGCATTGCCTCAACCCGACCTGCGTCGCCTCCTGCCCCTCGGGCTCGATCTACAAGCGCGAGGAGGACGGCATCGTGCTGGTCGACCAGGACAAGTGCCGCGGCTGGCGCATGTGCATCTCCGGCTGCCCCTACAAGAAGATCTACTTCAACTGGAAGTCAGGCAAGGCGGAAAAGTGCATCTTCTGCTACCCGCGCATCGAGGCGGGCCAACCCACCGTGTGCTCGGAGTCGTGCGTCGGCCGCATCCGCTACCTCGGCGTGATCCTGTACGACGCCGACCGCATCGAGGAAGCCGCCAGCGTGGCCGACGAGAAGGAGCTCTATGAAGCGCAGCTGAAGATTTTCCTCGACCCTTCCGACCCGGCGGTCATTGCCGCCGCGCGCGCCGAGGGCATCCCGGAAGCCTGGCTCGACGCCGCGGTGAAGTCGCCGGTCTACAAGATGGCGATCGACTGGAAGATCGCCTTCCCGCTGCACCCGGAGTACCGCACCCTGCCGATGGTGTGGTACGTGCCGCCGCTGTCGCCGATCCAGGCCGCAGCCGAGTCCGGCAAGATGGGGATGAACGGCATCATTCCCGACACCAAGTCGCTGCGCATCCCGATCACCTATCTGGCCAACCTGCTTACCGGCGGCAAGGAGCAACCGGTTGTCAGCGCGCTCGACCGCCTGCTGGCGATGCGCGCCTACATGCGCGGCAAGTCGGTGGAAGGCATCCCCAACACCGCCGCGCTCGACCAGGTGGGATTGACTTCGGCGCAGGCCGACGAGATGTACCGCTACCTGGCGATCGCCAACTACGAGGACCGTTTCGTCATCCCCAGCACCCACCGCGAAGAGGCGCTCAACACCTTCGAGGAAAAATCGAGTTGCGGCTTCACCTTCGGCAACGGCTGCTCGGATGGCGTCTCCAAACCGAGCCTGTTCGGCAACCGCAAAAATTCGGTACCGGTCGATCTGTCGCAGCTGCACGCCAAGAAGAAAACGGGTTAAGGAAGATGCCGAAACCAATCAACTGTCATTGCGAGGAGCGAAGCGACGTGGCGATCCAGCGCCCGGCAAGCTCGCCAGCATCCTGGATTGCTTCGCTTCGCTCGCAATGACGATCGAGCGTTTTATTAAGGAAACCACACGATGAAAACCTTCAAAGTCATTTCCCTGCTGCTGTGCTACCCCGAGTCCGACTGGCTGGCAGCGCTGCCCGAACTGGAGGATGCGCTGGTGGCCGAGGCCGAGGTCAACGGCGAGGCGGGTGTCCGGCTGGCGCCGCTGTTCGCGCTGCTGCGGGAATCCGAGCTGATTGCGCTGCAGGAGAACTACGTCGCCACCTTCGACCGCAACCCCTCGCATTCGCTGCATCTTTTTGAGCATATCCACGGTGAATCACGCGACCGTGGCTCGGCAATGATCGATCTGCTGAACGAATACTGGAAGCACGACTTCGACGCCAGCGCCTCGGAACTGCCGGACTACGTGCCGCTATTCCTCGAATTTCTCTCGCACCTGCCGACCGACGAGGCCCTTGAACTGCTGGGCGACGCCGTGCACGTGCTCGCCACCGTCGGCCGCAAGCTCGACGCCAACGGCAGCCCGTACGCCCACGCGTTCCAGGTGCTGGAAGCGCTGTCACCGGTGGCGGCGCAGGAACTGGCCGAGCCGCCGGTACGCGACATGGACGAGGCGATGGAAATGTTCGGCCCCTCGGTCGACGGCGTCGAGCCTTTGATGAATCCCGGCCCGCAGGTGGTGCAGATGCCGGCCTCGCGCCGCCAGGCCGCCGCCGCGACGACGCATTGAATACATAAATTTCTGGAGGATAGCAAAATGTCCTACTCGCAAACTTTCCTGTTCGGGATCTATCCCTACATCGCCCTGACGGTGTTCCTGCTGGGCAGCCTGATCCGCTTCGACCGCGAGCAGTACACGTGGAAGAGCGACTCGTCGCAACTGCTCAAGCGCGGCCAGCTGCGGCTGGGCAGCAACCTGTTCCACATCGGGGTGCTGTTCCTGTTCTTCGGCCACTTGTTCGGCATGCTGACGCCGCACTTCATCTATGAGCCCTTCCTCGGCTCGGGCGCCAAGCAGATCCTGGCCATGGTCTCCGGCGGCATCGCGGGCGGGCTGGCCTTTATCGGCCTGACGGTGTTGCTGCACCGCCGGCTGACCGAGCCACGCATCCGCATCACCTCGAAGCCCAGCGACATCCTGATCCTGCTGTTGCTGTGGCTGCAGCTCCTGCTCGGGCTGGCGACCATCCCGCTGTCGGCCCAGCATCTGGACGGCAGCATGATGGTCAAGCTCGCCGAATGGGCACAGCACATCGTCACCTTCCGCAGCGGAGGCGTCGAGATGCTGGCAGGCGCAGGCTGGGTGTTCAAGACGCACCTGTTCCTCGGCATGACGATCTTCCTCGTCTTCCCGTTCACGCGTCTGGTGCATGTCTGGAGCGGCTTTGCCGCAACGACCTACGTGACACGTGCCTGGCAGCTGGTGCGTCCGCGCGGCTGACCTTTATGCCTTTATGCCCTTCAGGGTACAAACTGATCAAAGGAGACTGAAATGACGCATGTTGTCATCCTGGGCGCCGGCATCGCGGGCGTATCCGCGGCCTACGCACTGAAAGCCAAACTGGGCCCGCGCGACGAAGTGACCGTGGTCTCGGACAAGCCCTATTTCCACTTCGTGCCGTCGAATCCGTGGGTCGCCATGGGCTGGCGCGAGCGGTCCGACATCGCCTTCCCGATCGGGCCCTATCTCGAATCGCGCGGCATCAAGTTCATCCACAGCGGGGTCAAGCGAATCCAGCCCGACGTCATTCAGGTCGACCTGGAGAACGGTGACGTGCTGTTCTACGACTATCTTCTGATCGCCACCGGCGTGACCGGCATGACCGACGAGATTCCCGGCCTCGCCGAACACACCCATTCGGTGATCCACATCGACCAGGCCGAGCGCGCGCTCGCGGCGTATCGCGAATTCGTGCGCCATCCCGGGCCGATCGTCATCGGTGCGGCGGCGGGCGCCAGCGTGCTGGGGCCGCTCTACGAATACGCCTTCCTGGTCGACGCCGACCTCAAGCGGCGCAACATCCGCGAGCGGGTGCCCATCACCCTGGTCACCCCCGAACCCTGGCCCGGCCACCTCGGCCTCGGCGGCGAAGGGGCCAGCCGCGGCGCATTGACGGCCGCCCTGATGGACACCAAGATCAGCGTGATCTGCAATGCGCGTACGCTGCGTGTCGAGCCGGATACCATCCATCTGGTCGAACTCGACGCCGCCGGCAACGAAAAACAGACCCACACGCTGCCCTACGCCTATTCGATGTACTGGCCGGCCTTTGGTGGCGTGCCGGGGGTGCGTTCCGCAACGGGCCTCGTCAACGAGCGCGGACTGGTGGTGGTGGACGAGTACCTGCGCAACCCCGACTATCCCAACGTGTTCGCGCTCGGTGCCTGCGTGGCGCAGCCGCCGGTGGAAGCAACACCGGTGCCGGTGGGTGCGCCCGACTCGGTATATTCCATTACGAAAGCCAGCGAGATCGTGGTGCAGAACATCCTGGCACTGGATAGCGACGCCCCGCTGACGAGCCATGTGCCGCAGCGCGCCAAGTGGCTGACCGACATGGGCACAACGGGCGCTAGCTACCTGTCCGAACCACAAGTGCCGCTGCGCGACATCAACTGGATGCGCCAGGGCCGCTGGGTGCACCAGGCCAAGGTCGATTTCGAAAAGTACTTCGTCAACAAGGTCCGCCTGCAGCCCACGGGACAGGCGCCTACTCCGGCCTCGCAGATTGCCGGCGTGATGAGCGGGCTGCTGGTGGAGCCGGCCGGCACGGCCGCGCCAGTGCGCGCAGCCGGCGGCGGCAAGCCGCTGGAAATCCGCCTGCCGCAGGATCCCTGCATCGAACTGCGGGCACTCGCCAAATCGCTGGGCCGCGAGCCCAACGCACTGGCCGCCGAACTGCTGGCTGCCGCGGTGTCCGACGCCAAGTCCTATCTGAACGAAGCCGGGGTCGAGGCGATGGCGCTGGCGCGACGCGAACTGCTGGTGGAAGACCTGCCGGAACGCCAGCCCGGCGTCGAATTCCACGGCGGCGGCACCTGAGCACACTCGCCGCAAAGCTTCTTGCAACCGCCAATAGGAGAACCCAATGAGCACCGACCTGCCCGAACGCGATGCCGAAGGCTATTTGATCGACCCTGCCGACTGGAACGAGGACGTGGCCCGCGCCCTGGCCGAGGAGGAGAACATCCCGTTGAACGACGACCACTGGGACGTCATTCGCTTCATGCGCGAGTACTACGACGAACATCAGGTCGCGGCCGACGCGCGCTTTGTCATCAAGCATCTGGCCGAACGCATGGGCCGGGAAGCGCAGAAGAAGCTGTTCGAACTGTTTCCCTACGGCTACGTGAAGCAGGCCTGCAAGATCGCCGGCATGCGGCGTCCGCGCGCCTGGAGCACGGGCTGACCCAAGAAGCCCGTCATTGCGGCGAAAGCCGGATCCAGTCGATCAAGCATTCCACGTGCAAGCGGGACAACGCTGTTTTGTCTGCTTCACAGGTGTTTTTTTAACTGGATCCGGGTTTCGCTGGAATGACAAAGTTTTGTCTAATGGTCTAATGGGCATTCTCGGTTGACTCTTGCCTCGCTGATCGGAACCTCTCATGTACCCAATTCAGTCCCCATGGCTTTAATCCCCGTCGAAGACCTGCAAAAAAGGCCGCCGCCCACTGGCTGGGCGCCCTTCGCACTCGGCTTCCGACCTTTCTTCCTCGCCGCCGGCGTCTTCGCCGTGCTGCTGATGGCGCTGTGGCTGCTGGTGCTGCGCGGCAGCCTCGACCTCGTCGAACTGTCACCGCGGGTCTGGCACGGCCACGAAATGCTGTTCGGCTTCGCCGTGGCGGTGATCGCCGGCTTCCTGCTCACCGCCGCGCAGAACTGGACCGGCATCCCGATGCTGTCCGGCCCGCCGCTCGCCGCGCTGTTCCTGCTGTGGCTGGCGGGGCGGCTGGGCTTCCTGGTGCCGGACCTGCCGGTGGAGTGGGTTGCACTGGTCGACCTGGCGTTTTTGCCGGCGGTGGCGCTGGTGCTTGCCGTGCCCATCATCAAGGCGAGGCAGTTGAACAACGCCCCCTTCCCGGTCATGTTGCTGGTGCTGGCATCGGCCAATGCGCTCATCCATCTGGATGCGCTCGGCTGGACAGACACGGCCGTGCTTGGCTTGCACCTCGCCACCTATGTGGTGGTGACGATGATGGTGATGATGGGCGGACGCGTCATTCCCAGCTTCACCGACAACAAGCTGCACACCCGCGCGCGGCGCTGGAAAACCATCGAAATCCTGGCGCCGGTCGCCACCGTCGGCGCCCTGCTTGCCGCGCTGATCGCGCCCTATTCGCTCGTTACCGCTCTGTTCGCGGCGATTGCGGCGGCGGTGCACGGCATCCGGCTGGCGGGCTGGTACACGCACAAATTCTGGTCGGTGCCGCTGCTGTGGATCCTGCACCTGGGCTATGCCTGGATTGCATTCGGCTTCGCGCTGCTGGCCCTGTCGGCCGCCGGGATCAGCGCCGCGGCCGTCAGTTCGCTGCACGCCTTCACCGCCGGCGGCATCGGCGTGCTGACCCTGGGCATGATGGCGCGGGTCTCGCTCGGCCACACCGGGCGGGTGCTGGAGCCGGCGTCGCTGATGACGCGGGCCTTCGTCGCGATCAATCTCGCGGCGCTGCTTCGCGTCGTGCTGCCGCTGATTTTCCCCGGCGTGTACGCGCAGAGCATGACGGCCGCCGGACTGCTGTGGATGGCCGCGTTCGGCCTGTTCGTCGTGGCCTATGCCCCGATGCTGCTGCGCCCGCGGGTCGACGGCAAACCGGGCTGAACACGCGTCAACGTTTAAAATAGCCGGCTCAGGCGGATCAGCAGCGACGGCCCGGGGTGCAAGCAGACCCCAACGGCCCTGTTTTTCGGCGATCAAACCCCCGGTCATTCAACGTGAAACACACCCCTATGCGCCAGCCCGAACTGCTGGCACCCGCCGGTTCGCAAACCATGCTCGAAACCGCGCTCGCCTTCGGCGCCGATGCGGTGTATGCCGGCCAGCCGCGCTACAGCCTGCGCGTCCGCAACAACAGCTTCCGTGACGAAGTCGCGCTGGGGGCCGGCATCGAATTCGCGCACAGCCGGGGCAAGCAGTTCTTCGTCGTCAGCAACATCTTCCCGCACAACAGCAAGCTGAAAACCTACCTGGCCGACATGGCGCCGGTCATCGCCCTCAAGCCGGACGCGCTGATCATGGCCGACCCCGGGCTGATCGACATGATCCGCGAAACCTGGCCCGACATGCCCATCCACCTGTCGGTACAGGCCAATACCGTCAACTACGCAGCGGTGCGGTTCTGGAAAAAACTCGGCATCCGCCGCGTCATCCTGTCGCGTGAACTCTCGCTCGACCAGGTCGCCGAGATCCGCCAGGAGTGCCCGGACATGGAGCTCGAAGTCTTCGTGCACGGCGCGCTGTGCATCGCCTATTCCGGCCGCTGCCTGCTCTCCGGCTACTTCAACCACCGCGACCCCAACCAGGGCGCCTGCACCAACTCCTGCCGCTGGGAATACGACGTCAAGCCCGCCGCGGTGGCGCCGGACGGCGACGTCTATCTGCTGGAAGAAAAACAGCGCGCCGGCAGCTACATGCCCATCGAACAAGACGAGCACGGCACCTACATCCTCAACTCGAAAGACCTGCGCGCCATCGAACACGTGCAGCGGCTGACCGAAATCGGCATCGACTCGCTCAAGATCGAAGGCCGCACCAAGTCGCCCTACTATGTGGCGCGCACCTGCCAGACCTATCGCCAGGCCATCGACGATGCCGTCGCCGGCCGGCCGCTCGATCCGGCCCTGCTGCGCGAACTCGACGGCCTGGCCAACCGGGGCTATACCGGCGGCTTCTACGAACGCCACCCCGACCGCGAATACCAGCGCTACCTGAAGAGCCATTCCGAGTCGGACCGCAGCCTGTATGTCGGCGACGTCCTGACGTATGACGCGGCAGGCCTGGCCGAGATCGAGGTGAAGAACCGGTTTTCAGTCGGCGACCGCATCGAACTCATCCACCCCAGGGGCAACCTGGAACTGACGATTGCCACCCTGCAAGGCCGGGACGGCACCCCGGTCAACGTCGCCCCGGGCAGCGGCCATCGCGTCAGCCTACCCCTGCCGGCAGGCTATGAGGGCGCATTCGTCGCGCGCTTTGTCGCAGAGCGCGAGCCAGCACCTGCCCCCCAGCCCAACGCCCCAACCTGATGCTGCTTGGGCCGATGAGCCGCCGTTTGGCTTACTGCCCTCCCCAAGTCGGCTATGCAGCACCCCACATCTGCCAAGCCGTGTGTCTGCTCGTTAGCGTGTCGACGGTACGAACGAACCCTTGGTGGATGTGATCATTTCTGTAGAATGCGCGCCATGCGTCGCTTCATCGTTCTGATCATCATGCTCATCGTTCCGCTCCAGTTCGCCTGGGCAGCGGCGGCTGGCTTGCATGGTCACGTGGAGAAGGACGTGGCCACCTCAGGCTTTCATACCCATGATCATGATCATCATGAAAGCGCTGATCCAGACCACAACCCTTCTGGCGACACGAATAATCAGGATCACAACAAGGACGGACATCATGGCCATTACCATCCTGTCTTCTCCTCGATCCTGATGGCATCCGGCTTCACGCTGGATATAGCCTTGTCCGGCGGGCCGATTCTGTATCCGCCTGCGGCCTTTTTGTCCCACACCCCCCCGCTTCTCGACCGTCCCCCTCTAGCGCGCGCCTGAACCGGCGAGCGCTTGCCCTAACGCGGCTTTAGGCCGTGTTCTCCTGTCGCACGCCGGTGTTCTTCGTCACGGGGAAAACCAGGCGTTCACGCTATCCGTGTTCTTGCTTGCGCTGTCCCCGGCAGCGAGGGCGCATGCATCCAAACCGCTTTGACCAAGACCAATGCCGTCTGTCTGGAGGCAACTCCACATGGCGCACGGTCGTTCAGCAAACTTTTTCCGCATCGCCTTGAGCGATGTACTCACGTTTATTGCGCGCCATCAGGCGTCAGTCGAGGTTCACCATGAAAAAAACACCCCTCCGCATCCCGCTCAGTGCATGGGCAGTGGCGACGCTGTGTATTTACGCGTCTACCGCTCAGGCAGCTGATCAGCCAGTCCGGTTTGCCGTTCCCAACAGTCAGATTCAGGCCTTAGGCATTCAAACCGCGCCATTGCAAAGCCAGGCAGGCTCGGTCAAGGCAAGTTTTCCTGCGCAGGTCATCGTGCCGCCAGCAGCGGAACAGGTAGTCAGCTCGCCAGTGGCCGGCTTGGTGTCGCAATTATTGGTTCAGCAGAATCAGGTCGTGCGTTCAGGCACGCCGCTGGTACGCATTGCCAGCCCGGAACTTGGCCAGTTGCAATTGCAGTTGCTGCAAGCCCGCGCCCGCGCCACGCTCGCACGACAAGCGGCAAGACGCGAACAGGCTTTGTTCGATGAGGGCATCATCCCGCAACGCCGGGTGCAGGAAGCACAGGCTGGCTTGAGTGACGCCGAGGCGACGCTCAACCAGGCCCGCGCGGCGCTGCGTCTAAGCGGCATGTCGGCCGCGACGATCGCGCGCATTGCGGCTTCCGGCAAGCCGCAGGACAGCATCACGCTGGCCGCGACGCAGGCCGGGATCGTGACCGAGATTGCGGTCAAGCCTGGTCAGCGGGTCGAAGCCGCGACCGCATTGCTGCATGTGGCCCAACTCGATTCCCTGTGGCTGGATATTCAGCTTCCGGTGTCCGAGGGCGCGAAGTGGCCGGTTGGTACGAAGGTCAAGGTGCAGGGAAGGGACGTCACGGCGCGCATATTGAGCACCAGCCCGACCGTGTCGTCCGGCAGTCAGACGGTGGTGCTGCGGGCGGCGGTCGAGGGCAAGGCCGGCCTGGTTCGGCCTGGCGAGTTCGTGACGGTCGAGCTACCTGTCGTAACCACTCAGGCGGCCGCTCAAGGCAGCTGGGACGTGCCACTGTCCGCCGTGGCCCACGATGGCAAGCAGGCGAATGTGTTCGTCCGCACGCCCGCCGGCTTTGAAGCCAGGCCGGTGAAGGTCACGGCCAGCGCCGGGCAGCGCGTGCGCGTGCAAGGCCCGCTCAAGGCCGGCGAACAGATTGCCGTTTCCGGCGTGGTGGCGCTCAAGGGCGCCTGGCTCGAAGCGAAGGAGAGCCAGTAATGCTAGCCCGCCTCGTTCAGTTCTCCCTGTCGCAGCGCCTGTTCATCCTGCTTGCAACATTGATTGTCGCCGGTGCGGGATGGATGGCCTACCTCGGGTTGCCGATTGACGCATTCCCCGATGTATCGAGCACCCAGGTCAAGATCATCATGAAAGCCCCCGGCATGACGCCGGAGGAAGTCGAAAGCCGTATCGCGGTGCCGATCGAAGTGGAAATGCTCGGCATCCCGAAAACCA
>JBAQND010000249.1:0-3117 GCA_049303455.1 Thiobacillus sp. | reverse complement strand
GTACCTGATCGTCGGCGTGTGGGGCGGCCCGAACCGCGTCTATGCCGCGTTCAAGTTCTTCCTCTACACCCTGCTCGGCTCGCTCCTGATGCTGGTGTCGATGATCTATCTCTATTTCCAGTCGGGCGGCAGCTTCGACATCCAGACCTGGCACACCACCACGCTCGGGATGACGGCGCAGACGCTGATGTTCTTTTCCTTCCTGCTGGCCTTCGGGGTCAAGGTGCCGATGTGGCCGGTGCACACCTGGCTGCCCGACGCCCACGTCGAAGCGCCCACCGGCGGCTCGGTGGTGCTGGCGGCGATCACGCTGAAGGTCGGCGCCTACGGATTTTTGCGTTTCATCCTGCCGATCCTGCCGGATGCCAGCGCCGAGTTCGCCTGGTTCGTCATCGCGCTGTCGCTGATCGCCGTCGCCTACATCGGCCTGGTGGCGCTGGCGCAGTCCGACATGAAGAAACTCATCGCCTATTCGTCGATCGCGCACATGGGCTTCGTCACCCTCGGCTTCTTCATGTTCAGCCCGCTCGGCGTCGAAGGCGGCCTGGTGCAGATGATCTCGCACGGCTTCGTGTCGGCAGCGCTGTTCCTCTGCATCGGGGTGATGTACGACCGCCTGCATTCGCGCCAGATCAAGGACTACGGCGGCCTGGTCAACAGGATGCCGCTGTTCGCCGCCTTCTTCATGCTGTTCGCCATGGCCAACGTCGGCCTGCCCGCCACCAGCGGCTTCGTCGGCGAGTTCATGGTCATCATGGCCGCAGCGAAGGTCAATTTCTGGTTCGCCTTCGTCGCCGCCACCACGCTAATCCTCGGTGCGGCCTACACGCTGTGGATGTACAAGCGCGTCGTGTTCGGCGAGGTGACCAACCCGCGCGTCGAGGAATTGACCGACATCAACCCGCGCGAAATCCTGCTGCTCGGCGCGCTCGCCGTCTGCGTGCTGGCCATGGGACTGTATCCCAAGCCGTTCACCGACGTCATGCACGTATCGGTGGTCGACCTGTTGGCGCACGTCGCCCAAAGCAAACTGCCTTAAGGTTCCAAGATGAGCGACTTCCTCACGCAATTCGGCCCCGCACTGCCCGAGATGTTCGTGCTGGCGATGGTCTCGCTGATCCTGGTGATCGACGCCGCCGTCGGCGACAGCAAGCGCTACCTCGCCTACGTGCTGTCGCTCGCCACCGTGGTCGGCGCAGCCTTCCTCACCGCGCGCGATTTCTCCACCATGCCGGTGCTGGCGCTGGGCGGCCTCTTCATCGACGATCCGCTGGCGGACATCCTGAAGCTCTTCCTTTATCTGACCGTCGCCGTCGTGATGGTGTACTCGCGTGACTACCTGCGCCAGCGCGGGCTCTACAAGGGCGAATTCTTCGTGTTGGCACTGTTTGCGCTGCTGGGCATGATGGTGATGGTGTCGGCCAGCCATTTCCTCACGCTGTACCTCGGCCTCGAACTGCTGTCCTTGTCCTTGTACGCCATGGTTGCGCTGCAACGCGATTCCAGCGTGGCGACCGAGGCCGCAATGAAATATTTCGTGCTGGGTGCGCTGGCGTCCGGCATGCTGCTCTACGGCATGTCGATGATCTATGGCGTCACCGGCACGCTGGCGCTGGCCGACATTGCGCAGATCCTGGCCGACGGCACCGACCTGCGCATTCCGCTGGTGTTCGGCATCGTCTTCATCGTTGCCGGTCTGGCTTTCAAATTGGGTGCGGTACCTTTCCACATGTGGGTGCCCGACGTCTACCACGGCGCGCCGACCGCGATGACGCTGTTCATCGGCTCCGCGCCCAAGATCGCCGCCTTCGCCTTTGTCGTGCGCATCCTCGGCCAGGGCTTGGAATCACAGGTCGCCGAATGGCGCGACATGCTGGTGATCCTGGCGGTGCTGTCGATGGCGGTCGGCAACATCGCGGCGATCGCGCAAACCAACCTCAAGCGCATGCTCGCGTATTCGACGATTTCGCACATGGGCTTCATGCTGCTGGCCATCCTGGCCGGCTCGCAGAACGGCTACGGCAGCGCGATGTTCTACGTGCTGGTGTATACGCTGATGAGCCTGGGTAGCTTCGGCATGATCCTGCTGCTGTCCCGTGCCGGCTTTGAGGCCGACAAGCTTGACGACTTCAAGGGCCTTAGCCGTCGCAGCCCGTGGCTCGCTTTTGTGATGTTGCTGCTCATGTTTTCCATGGCGGGGGTGCCGCCGACGGTCGGCTTCTACGCCAAGCTGGCGGTGCTGCAAGCCGCGGTCGAAATCGGCTACGTGTGGCTGGCGGTGGCCGCCGTGTTGTTCTCGCTGATCGGCGCGTTCTACTATCTGCGCATCGTCAAGCTGATGTATTTCGATACCCCGCACGACACCAGCCCGATTGCCGCCAGCGCCGATTCCCTGGTCATCATGTCGGCCAATGGCCTGGCCGTGCTGGCGTTCGGCATCCTGCCGCAGCCGTTGATGGCGGTGTGCGTGTACGCCATCGGCGCCTCATTCTGAACCAAACCCTGCTGGAGCAGGTCTGCTCTCCAGCATCACCTGCTTTTCGGATCCCTCGTGAATTTTTCCACTACCCTGCTGCTGATTCTGGCGTTCATCGCCGCCAACCTGCCGTTCCTGTTCGGGCGCATCTTCTTCATCGTCAAACCGAAAACCGGCAGCAAGTCCTTTGCCTGGCGGTTGCTGGAACTGGTCGTGCTGTTTTTTGGGGTCGGCGGCATCGGGCTGCTACTGGAAGGCAAGCTCGGCGACATCCATAAGCAGAACTGGGAGTTCTACGCGGTCAACGCCTCGCTGTTCGTGGTGTTTGCCTACCCCGGCTTTGTCTATCGCTATCTGTGGCGCCGGCGCGGTGCATAGGGACGAATGTCTTAACTGAAAGCACGGCTCTAATCTATTACCTGAATCCGTGCCCGTTTCCGCGCAACCCCAGCGCCACTGCGGGTTGTGGGCAAATTTACCCGCACCCGGTGGGTGAAGCCGGCGGGATGGCCTGGGATAATGGCAGCATTGAATTTCCCGCCGCCGCCATGACCGACTTCCAGATCAAACGCTTGCCCTACAATCTGACAGCGCAGGCGGGATTGTCGCTGGTCGGGCAATACCTCAAACGCTTTGCCCAG